>CAZWSS010000008.1:0-1151 GCA_964636795.1 uncultured Gammaproteobacteria bacterium | reverse complement strand
CGCGTGGTCACATAGCTCACAATCGGCTCAAACCCCTGCGCGGCCAACCCTTCCCGGCTCAACGTCTCCCCCTCCAACTTCAGCGCGGCAATGATCTCCGCATCCGTCTCATACTCGCGATACTGATCGGCCTTGCGCGAATCATGCCCCTTGGTATGCAACGGTTCTTTGAGCTCAAACCGCCCGTCGCGCTCCCGGAGCCACAGGTCTTGCGTGCACAGCTCTACACCGCGATCAAAATAGGTGTCCCGGATTTCTTTCTTGTACACAAACTCGGCGCCCTCAAGCAGCCGCCGCTTTTGATCCTCCGTGACCTGAAACTTTTTCTCGACCTCGATCATGGGTGCTCGGGCTTGACTGCGCCTTGCTTGGTGGAGAGCAAGTACACGCCCACTCCGGCACCGACTGGAATCCCGAGGACAGCCAGGACACCCAGGAGCCCAAGAATTATATTGATGATGCGACCGATCGTGTCGCGCAATGGCGGCGCGCCAGCCGCAAGAGTTGTGGCCTCTGACGTGATCGTTCCTGACACAATAAAGCCAGTGATCGCAAACACCACCAGGGCGACAACTAACAAAACCCACGGCGCGACGATGCACACCCACGCCACTGTAACGCGTTTTCGCATAGGATAAAGAGACGGAATAAGCCAAACAGTATCGCATTGTGGCCGCTGCCGCAATGTTGATATACTTACAGTATCATCGGGCGAGCCAGGGTTCCCCTATAACCATTCATCGGGCGACCCATGGGTCGCTCCTATCCATCACCTATGCACACACCAACTCTCCTCTCTCGCGGCGCGCTCGTGTTTGGCCTCATGCTCTTGGGCGCCGGCTGCGCCACGGACAGTGACTTTGCTACTTGTTTCAAGGAAACCCCATGGAATAGCTGCGTCAATTTTGATGGCGTGGATGAGGCACTGATCGGCGAATGGGTTCTTGAGTCCGAAGTAGTCAACACGCCTGCCGGCAGTGTGACCAATCCCTATCGCGGGCGCGTGGTGGCGTTTGGGATCGCCGAGCGTGTCAACAGCATCACCGGAGAACTGGAGCGTTATGGACTCTGTGGGGAGAACTATGGGAGCGAGAGCGCGCCAAACGCCCCGTACCCTGATTGTGATGGTGTGCTCGGCACCTCCGGCGGTG
>CAZWSS010000007.1:14134-17938 GCA_964636795.1 uncultured Gammaproteobacteria bacterium | reverse complement strand
GTTCTCCATGGGAACGTGGCACCAACGAGAACACCAACGGACTTATCCGTCAGTATTTCCCCAAAGGAACCGAGTTTGATAAAGTGTCTGTGCAAGAGATCAAACGAGTGCAAAGACAACTCAATGATCGCCCACGAGCGGCTCTCGACTTCTACAAGCCAGATGAAAAGTTTACTGAACTCGTTGCGCTAAAAGGTTGAAACCAAGCAAGTAAAAGTCAAAGGAAAACCTAAATGTCAACCGGAGCCTCGAGCACGTTTTTGGTCACAGGTTCGTCGGATGGAGCAAAAGATCTTTGTGAGCTCAAGTGCTTCCTGGACAAGTCGCACGTCTTCGGCTATGACCATTGTGTGAGGCGGGGATATCAGTCGTAGCCAGAACCATGATTCCTTAGCTTCCTTGGCACAGATGCAGCATTTGTGCCGGAAGTCCTTTGTCGATTCAGACACCAGTGCCTCCATATAGTTCGCAGCAACGCTTGTTGCTGAGCGTGATAGTTGTTTCGTAATGTCAGGACTTACCTGTGACCTCTTCGTTTTGACTGTCGCTAACACGGCTCTAGCAAACTCAATGGTGCGCTCTTTCAGATCGTAATTGTCCCTCCTCATATTGAACTTTCTTTTTGCCTTTTAAGTTGAATTGTCCTTGTCATTGTTATTAACTTGCCTTTTCCCAAACAAAACTCCCCGTGTGGGGAGGTTTTGGTTGGTTCACTTCTCATCGAACCGATTTCACTCTATCACAAATGCCGGAAAAAGCAATGTGGATAAGCTGTGGGTGATTTTCGCTCTCGGTGTCCTGGATTTCTCTAGGAAACGATTGAGCGCGGGAAGCGAGGAGTGACCCTCCCCTCCCGAGCGTTGATTTTGTCTGCTGCCTACCAGACGAGGGACGAGCCCGAGGATCGGCGGCGCTGGGCAGGCTTTACCAAGGCGTTGCCGTACGCCTTCCGAGAGCCGGGCTCGTCGAGCTCGGCCACGCCGCCGCGACGGAGCAGCTCGAGGAGCCGATCGAGCGACGGCATCATGCCGCGCACCGTCGGGTAGTTCTTGTACCGGACGAAGATTCGCAGGTGGCACAGCCGCCCGTCGTGGTCGTGCGCGCCCTCGATCACCCGCTGGTGCACCGGGCACCAGCCCTGCACCACCTCCCAGCCGAAGCTGGGCAGGAGCCGCTTGATCTCCTCGAGCTTGCCGAGGTTCCGCGGAGCGAACGTCTTCGCTGCCTCCAGCGTGAGGGTTCCCTCCGTGCCGGTCGCACCGGCGTCTTCGATCGCGATCTGCGTCGCAGGCATCTACTTCCTCCCTCTCTGTCGTGGGCCAACAACGACAGGAGCAATTTGGTGCAGTGAACGTTGGCCCGAGCTGGGCACTCCATCGCGAAGATGAAGCGACCGGCTCGGCTCAACGAAAGAGCGAGAATAACGTGGCTGCAAGAAGGTGTCAAACTTGATAACCCCTCCTCACTCCCCTCCGCCAAGGCTTCGGCGGACAGGTTGGCAGGGAAGGGATATCAACCAACGACGATATTGATAATGCGGCCGGGGACGTAGATGAACTTTTTGACGGGCTGGCCGGCCACATACTTGGCAACGCCCGGGTGCGCCTGTGCCGCCCTGCGCGCGTCGGCCTCCGATGCATCCGGCGCCAGCTCAACATCCCCACGCACCTTGCCGTTCACCTGCACACCAATCGTGACCGTGGCATCGGTCGCCATGGCGGCACTAAACCCCGGCCAATCCTGCTGCATCAAGAGTCCTTTCCCCCCCACCATCTCAAACACCTCTTCGGCTACATGCGGCGCAAACGGCGAGAGCACCGTCAAAAACATTTTCAACGATGTCATCGTGAGTCCGCCCGCCTCCATGGATGTGTTCACAAAGATCATCAACTGGGAGACCGCCGTGTTGAACCGCATCGCCTCTACATCCTCGCCGACTTTCTTGATGGTCTTGTGCAGCGCGCGCGCCACCGCTTCGGATTCTTTTTTGACCACCCTTTCCGGGAGCAACATCACCTTCTCCAAAAACCGTCGCACTCCCACCACCCCCGCGTCGTTGTAGGGCGCGGGCTCGGCAAAGGGGCCCATGAACAATTCAAACAGCCGCAGCGCATCGGCGCCAAACTTCTCCACGATCTCATCTGGATTGACCACGTTGCCCTTGGACTTGCTCATTTTGGAACCGTTGGCCGCCAACACCAATCCGTGACTCGTCCGTTTGGCATACGGCTCGCTCACCGGCACATGCCCGCGATCAAACAAGACCTTGTTCCAAAACCGCGAGTAGAGCAGGTGCAAAACCGTGTGCTCCATGCCGCCGTTGTACCAATCCACCGGCATCCAGTGCTTGAGCTTGTCCGGATCAGCAAACGCCTTGCTGTTTTTTGGATCAATGTAGCGCAAAAAATACCAAGACGATCCTGCCCAGTTGGGCATGGTGTCTGTCTCTCGCCGCGCCGGTCCGCCGCATTCGGGGCAGGTCGTGCCCACCCAGTCCTTGATGGCCGCCAGTGGCGATTCGCCCGTATCCGTCGGCTGATACTTTTCAACTTCCGGCAGCGTCAGCGGTAACTGCTCAATCGTCAACGGCACCCACCCATCCTGTTCCTTCCCGCACCCACCCTCGCAATGCACTAAAGGAATCGGCTCCCCCCAGTATCGCTGTCGCGAAAACACCCAATCGCGGAGCTTGTAGGTGGTCTTGGGGTGACCTCCTGTCTTCTTCAATGCTTCATCAAAAGAAACGAGGGGACCGTCACCAATGGGCAACGAAAACTTCTCCGCAAACTCCCCATCGCGTTTATCATGCGCAGGCACGGCCATGATGGCTCCGGTGCCGTAGTGACCCAGCACATAGTCGGCCACCCAAACGGGAATCTCTTTGCCGTTTGCGGGATTAATCGCCTTCACTCCCGTGTCCACCCCCGTCTTCTCCCGCTCATCATTCTGCCGATCCATCTCGGTCTTCTTTATGGCCTCGTCGACATATCGCACGACTGCCTCCGGTGCCGACCACCCCACATTGATCCACTGTTGCGCAACCTCGGGCGACACCACCAAGAACGTCGCGCCAAAGATGGTATCCGGTCGCGTGGTGAACACAGTGATCACGTCATTGCGAGGAGACGAAGACGACGAAACAATCTCGGCCGGAGTCAGATTGCTTCGCTTTGCTCGCAATGACAACGGCACGTTCAGAACAAAGTCGATCTCCGCTCCCTCACTCTTTCCAATCCAATCCTGTTGCTGCTTCTTGATCTTGGGCAAATAATCCACCGTCTCCAAATCCCCCAATAGCCGATCGGCGTACTTGGTGATGGCCAACATCCACTGTTCCTTTTCGCGCTTCTCCACCGGCCCGTCACAGCGCTCACAAGCACCCGCCACGACCTCCTCGTTCGCCAACCCAATCTTGCAACTCGGGCACCAGTTGATGTCCACGCGCGCCTTGTATGCCAACCCCGCCTTGAAAAATTCCAAAAACATCCACTGCGTCCACTTGTAATACGCAGGATCGGTGGTGTTGACCTCACGACTCCAATCAAAACTGATGCCCAGCGCCTTGAGCTGCCGTTTGAAGGTCGCGATATTTTCCGCCGTCACGTCTTGCGGCTTGCGCCCCGACTTGATGGCGTAATTCTCCGTGGGCAACCCAAACGCGTCCCAACCGATCGGATACAACACGTTGAACCCCTCCATGCGTCGTTTGCGCGCCACCACGTCCAGCGCCATGTAACTACGCGGGTGCCCCATGTGCAGCCCCGCCCCCGATGGATACGGGAACTCGATCAAACAATAAAACTT
>CAZWSS010000007.1:8073-14124 GCA_964636795.1 uncultured Gammaproteobacteria bacterium | reverse complement strand
CTTGCGGGATTTGTCTTGAGCTACAAACGCATCCGCCTTTTCCCACGCGCGCTGCCACTTGGCCTCGATGGATTTGTGATCGTACATAGCCGCTCCACAGTAACAATTCCCCACAAAACGCGCCACTTACTTGCTCCGGCCCATGGCGGCTTGGATACGACGAAGAGCGACCACGTGTGCGGCGGTTCGAAGAGGAACGGAAAGCTCGCGCGACGTGTCCCACATATCATCGGTGGCCTTATTCATGATGGTCTTGAGTTTCGCATCCACCTCCTGCGCGCTCCAGTGCTCGCCCGCCAAATTCTGTTGCCACTCAAAACACGATACCGTCACACCGCCCGCGTTGGCGATGCTGTCGGGGATCACTGTGACCCCGTTGGCATACAGCACCGCATCGGCTTCGGGCGTCGTGGGGCCGTTGGCGAGTTCAAGGATGACATTGGCTTGAATGCAGCTGGCGTTGTCTTGGGTGATAACATTCTCCAGCGCCGCCGGCACCAGCACATCGCACTCTGCAAACAATACATCATTAACCTCCACCGATTCCGGCGCGCCTACTAACGTCCCGTGCTCTTTCTTGTATGCTTCGACCGCCGCCACATCAATCCCATTGGAGCTCCCGATACTTCCACGCGAGTCGGACACCGCGACGATGTTGTATCCCGCCTCACTCGCAAGGCGCGCAAACGTGCCGCCCGCATTTCCAAATCCTTGAATCGCCATGCGCGCGCCGCTTGTAATTCCGAGCCGCTCGCGCAGCGCCTGAAGCACCATCATCGCCCCGCGCGCCGTTGCCTCCCCACGTCCTTCGCTCCCTCCATGCGCAATCGATTTGCCCGTAACAACCGCCCCGCTCATATCTCCCGTGATCTTCCCAAACTCATCCGCAATCCAATCCATCTCGCGCGGAGACGTGTTGACGTCGGGTGCCGGCACATCTTTCTTGGACCCGATGATGTCGGCAATCGCACGGGTGAATCCTCGCGTCAACCGCTCAAGCTCGGCGTCGGACAATGTCTTTGGGTCCACCGTCACTCCTCCCTTTCCTCCCCCCAACGGAATGCCAACGGCCGCCGTCTTGAGCGTCATCCACATGGCCAGCGCGCGCACCTCGTCGATATCGACGTTGGGGTGAAATCGGATGCCGCCTTTGAAGGGGCCACAGGCGTTGTTGTGCTGCACACGATATCCATAAAACAATCGCTGTGATCCATCGTCCATCTTCACTGGAATCGTAACGTGCACCTCCCGTTGAGGCGTCAGCAAGATCTCTGTCAGATCGCGTGGCAGCTTCATAATATCCGCCGCCACCTGTAGTTGCTGTTTGGCGTACTCGAAGGCGTTCATAGGCAGGGGGAAAGGAGAAGGGGGGGGAAAGCATTATGGGAGCTCGCGTTCGTCAGGAGACGATACACCACCGGGAGGCGAGCATAAAGGGTGGGTTTGTGCACAAAAAAAGCGTCGGTGCCGGGAGGATCCCAACACCGAACGCGCTGACGAAAGGCCTGTTGCCTAACTGTCTCAATCCCCCTATGGATCGTCGCGGGTCTGGTGAGCAATCTCGAGCTCACTCACCGCCCGCGGCGACCCACCGTCCGTACGACGGAGCGGGGACGTCTACCGAAATCAATATAACCAAAAACGCCCGAAGGCGTCAAGGGCTCGTTCTATTCTAAATAGAAATGCGACATAGCGTTGAGAGCTTAATCTCAATGCGTTTTCCTTGAATGACGCGGTCTGCATCACTGTCTGGACTACGAGTCACGTCTAACCCTCGATCAATACACCAGTGCGACACCAGCTTTTCTCCAATGCTTCCTTTTTGCCGAGAAGGACGAGAACGAATCCAGTTGAACGGGCTCTCATCCCAAGCGCTTGTCTCTAGATCAACATACTCATCCATGATCAGCTCGGAGAGCGATGCTACCACTCTTGTCTCCTCGTCGATAATCCTATTCATAGTGTTTGGGCAAGACTGGCAGAAGAGCATTCGTGCACAGAGTATAAAGGGACAGCCCCTCGCGTCTGGTCTGAAAACTCTACGTTCGAATACTGATTGAGACGTTTTTTTCATCACCTCAAAGGCTTGTCGATTGTTATCAACAAGCACAAAATCCCTCCCTAATAATGCCGCTGCTTCGCCCACCGTGCCGCTCCCAGCAAAAAAAATCCATCACCAGATCACCAGGATGAGAAGATGCCGTGATTATTCTTTTTATAATCGCGAGTGGCTTTTGAGTTGGATAGCCAGTTTTCTCTTTCCCGTTTGGGCTGACAATTGTGTGCCACCAAGTATCCGTAGGAGTTTTACCAAGAGCCGCCTTTTCAGGACCTACGAGCCCGGGTGCCATGTATGGAATCCGATCGAGTTGACTGTAGTTGAAAATGTAGTCATTCGGATCCTTGCAGTACCACAAGATGTTGTCGTGCTTCGCGGGCCACTTCTTCTTGCTCCGCGCACCATAGTCATACGCCCAGATGATCTCATTTAAAAAACAATCTCTTCCAAAAATTTGATCAAGAAGAATTTTGCAATAGTGCACCTCCCGATAATCAATATGAAAATAGAGGCTCCCGTTTGGTTGCAACAATCTATATGCCTCTCTCAAACGTGCTTCAATAAAGGCTAGGTAGTCATCAAAACGGTCGTCATACGACTGCTCACCAAGAACAAGCGTACGATAACTTTGCCCCTTGAAACCTATGCGATCGCCCGCAGGATCGCGAGTAGTCTTCAACTGTTTTCGCGCTTGGATCTTACCTGTATTGAACGGCGGGTCTATATAAATTAATGAGACGGATTCTTTTGGCAATGTGCGCAGCAGCTCCAAATTGTCACCTAGTATTACACGTCCATGCATATTGAGCATTTTACAAAATGTCCATTGTCTCTTCTGCCATTATACTGTTTGCAACGATCTAAAGCGACTCCAGCCACCGCTCCGCATCCAGGGCCGCCATGCAGCCGGTTCCGGCCGCGGTGACTGCTTGACGATACACATAGTCGGCCACATCCCCCGCTACAAACACTCCCGGGATCGTGGTGCGCGCCGTATAGGGTTCGGGTTTAAGGTAGCCCTTGGCATCGAGTTCCAGTTGGCCTTTGAACAAGTCCGTGTTGGGCTTGTGCCCGATCGCCGCAAAGTATCCAACGGTTTCAATGATCTTCTCCTCTCCTGTTTGATTATTTTTGATGCGCATTCCGGTGACGTGTCCCGTCTCCACGCCCAACACTTCCAACACCTCCGCATTCCACTCAAACGTGATTTTGGGATTAGCAAACGCCTTCTGCTGCATGATCTTAGACGCGCGCAGCTCCCCACGGCGGTGAATCACCACTACGGCAGACGCAAACTTGGTTAAAAACGTTGCCTCCTCCATGGCCGAGTCGCCGCCACCAATGACGACCACTTTTTTGTTCCGAAAGAAAAATCCGTCACACGTCGCACACGCGCTCACACCCTTACCCTGCAATGCTTTTTCTCCCGGCACATTCAACCACATGGCCGACGCTCCGGTAGCAATAATAATGGCATGCGCTTGGATCACCTCCCCTCCTTCAAGCGTGAGCGTCTTTGGGTTTGCTTTGAGATCAATCGATGTGACCCGCCCTTCTTTGTAGACGGTGCCAAACCGCGCCGCCTGTTTTTTCATGATCTCCATGAGCTCGGGGCCCATGATGCCGTGCTCGTAGCCCGGCCAGTTTTCCACTTCAGAGGTCAATGTCAACTGCCCGCCAGGTTGCGGACCATGAATCAACACCGGCGCCAAGTCCGCGCGCGCCGCATACAGCGCCGCCGTCAACCCGGCCGGACCCGAACCCAAGATCGCTACGTTGACCATACTAGCCAAGATGCTTGATGATGCGCTCCGCAAGCGCCTCCTTGCTCATCGAACCTGAAAATTGATCCACGGGCTGGCCGCCTTTGAACAAAATGAATGTGGGGATGGAGAGCACATTGTAGCGCGTGGCGACCTCTACGTTTTCGTCCACGTTGAGCTTGCCGATCGTCACACCTTTCATCTCCCCCGCCAGCGCATCAACAATCGGAGACATCACCTTGCACGGCCCGCACCACGGCGCCCAAAAGTCCACCAGCGTCAGCCCGGGCGTTTCGGTGATTTGTTGATCAAAGGTGGCCGTGGTCAATTCGAGTGACATACGAGTTGGTTTTGTAAAAGAGAGCAGTCCGATCTTAGCATAGCCAACGGCCGCTGGCGATGTACCAAACTTCCACTATTTGAAGAACCGCCACCCAGAGGGAGCCAAATGGCGGCTCTTCGGGTGACGGTTCAGTCGGTCAGGGTTTCGGCTCCTCCCCCGACATCCGGTTGAACTCCGCGCGCGCCATCTCGCGGAGCACCTGCACGATCTCGGGGCGCAGAGGAACGTCGGCGACGTTCCCCTCCAGGATCTGCCGCACCAGCTCGCGCGGCATCAGATCCCCGCAGCTCCTGATCTGCTTGTCGCACTCGAGCTCGGGGGTGATGTTGGCCAGCGCGACCACGGCGTGCATGATGATGCCGCGCCACGATGCCAGGATGCCAGGGCTCGGGGTGTTGTCATGCCGGATCTCGCTGGCCACCGCCAGGAGACTCGTCATCATGGCGCGCGCCAGATCGTGGTGCGCCCCCATCTGGTGAAGCTGGAAACTCGCCCGCGTGCTCCACTCACTCAGTACTGCACGATGGACTGCGTCGCCCTTCATCTCGCCCTCGCAGTACGCCGCGTCGTAGATGCGCGCGCCCTCCCCGTACCCCATCCAGATCCAGTAGAGGGACATCACCACGACAACGACGGCAAAGATGTAGGCCGTCGTCTTCACCTCGACGGGCAGGAACATCATGGTCGGCATCCCGATGAATCCGACCAGGATGATCAGGCCGAGAAGGTTCAGCACCCACTTCGAGAACACCCCGAGCACCTTGTTCTTGTGCTCGCTCCACATCTTACTGCTGCTCATCCTGTCCTTCCTTTCTTTATCCCGCCCTGCGGGGGGACCAAAGCGGCAAACCGCGCCGGTAAACGCTCAAGTAGAATTGCCTGTATCGTTCTCTCCATGGACACCGCGTCCATAGAGCCGTGCCCTTGCCGTTTTGCGATGAAGCGGTGTGTTTGTACCAAAAAATCAGCGGTTTGTCAACCACTCGTGCGATACCGATTTCAACCGCCCGAAGCCGTAGCCGCAGGCCTTGCAGATTTACTCTCCGGCACCATGATACCAAACTGAAACCGCACCCCGAGAGATGCGGCTCCAGTGGAGCGCACTCGAAGTGCGGTAAGGGTTCAAGGGGGCAAGGGCAAGGGCCAAGTCCCCAAGAACCCAAGGGCTTTGGCTCGCCTAGACGGCGGGCAACTTGCGGAAGCCCCCGAACACGCAACGCTCACTCCACTCGTCCGACCCGTCGCCCCAGCCCAACCCGAGGTCGCGCCCGGAGCCGTTCCGGTCGAGAACGCCGCAGCGGCGGTAGCGGTCGAGGCTCAGCCAGTGCTGGCCGGTCGCCACCACCGGCCTCTCCCTCTGCACATCGGGGTGCTTGACCCCGAAGGTGCAGAGCTCGGCCATGCCCCACGGCTCGATGCCGAGCCGCTTGAGCTCGGCCTTCACCTGGGCGGTCTTCATCTGCCGACCGAAGCCGACAGTGACCGCCTCATGGGCGACCTTGCCGTTCCCCCGGTGGGGAAAGCGCTCCTGGATGATGTTGGGGTTGACGTAGTTGTACCCGCCCGTCGCGATCATCGCGGCGAGGGGCTGGGTGAAGTCCACCTCCATCTCCCCATAGGAGACGATGGTGGGCTCGGAGGTGGGAGGGGGCTGCGGGGTGGTGGAGGTGGGCTGGGACGCTTCCGCGACCGAGTGGTGCAGGACGAGCGCCTGGAGATCGCTTCTGAAGCGACTGCTGCCAAGCAGTCGCTGAGCGCCATCCTTGGTGAGATCGGCAGCATCCAGCGCATCCGACATGACGCGCCCGATCTGCTTCTTCTGCGGGGACGTGATCCGTGCAACGGTCATCGTCAACCTCCATTTCAAAACCCGAACCGTCGGGCAC
>CAZWSS010000007.1:0-8063 GCA_964636795.1 uncultured Gammaproteobacteria bacterium | reverse complement strand
TGAGGCAAGCGCACTCTTGGTATCAGTTTCTGTCGGCCAAGTCAACCACCTCTTGGCGATGCAAAAAGGAGCCGGAGCTCCCTTATGCATTCGCGCCTTCAACCACCAGCGCGCGTTCTTGATGGTCTTCGCGATAGAACTCCAACGTGTCGCCCACCTCCACCTTGGTCTTACCCACGTACTGCACGCCGGCCTCGTCGCCTTTGCGGAGATCCGGTACAGCTTCTTTGCCCACGCGCAGCCCGGCCACGGTGCCGTCTCCCACCAGCTCACCGCCGCGGGCAATGCGCACCTTGGCGCTCTTTACTGCCGACCCCTCGGTCATGCGCCCACCTACAATCATGCCGTTCTCCGTCTTGTTGAACACCGCCAGCACCTCCATCTTGCCAAGCTCCATAATGACCACCTCCGCCTTCACCATGCCCTGCAGCCGCGCCACCACGTCTTCGAACATTTTATAAATGATGTCGTACTGGAGCACCTCCACACCCTTCTCGCGCGCCAAGCTCTCCACCGCCGGCGACACCTTAACGCCAAAGGCAATGATCTTCGCTCCTGTGGCTTCCGCACGCTGCACGTCGGCCTCCGTAACATTGCCAAGCGCCTTGGCCACCACGGCTACGCCCACATCTTGGCTCCTGATTTTCTCGTACATCCCAAGAATCGCCTCCATGGAACCCAGTACATCCGCCTTCACCACCAGGTTGAGCATCTGCTTGCCCGCTCCCTCCTCTCCCGATTCGCTCGTGGCGGCTATGACCGTGGTCACAAACGACCCCGTGCCGCTCGCACGCATCTTGGACTTGGCGGTCTTTTGCAACGACTTGGCATCGGCAACCTCCATCACATCTCCCACCGACGGCGCTGCTTTCCAACCCAACACTCGTACCGGCACCGACGGCCCCGCGCTTTCCAAATTCGCTCCCGTATAGTCATGCATAGCTCGTACACGCCCATAGTTCGCTCCACCCACGCCCAGTGTGTCGCCTACGCGTAGCGTACCGCTTTGAATCAGCACCGTGGCCACCGGCCCCGCGCCCTTGTTCACATGGGATTCAATGATGGTGCCAATGGCCACACGGTCGGGATTGGCCTTCATGCGCTCCTTCTCCACTTCGTAAATCAAGAGGATTGCGTCCAGGAGCGCGTCAATGTTCTTGCCTTGCTTGGCACTGATGGCCACCATGATGGTCTTGCCGCCCCACTCCTCGGGGATCAGGTTGAGGTCCGAGAGTTCGCGCTTTACACGCTCCGCGTCGGCCTCGGGCTTGTCCACTTTGTTGATCGCCACCACCATGGGCAACTTGGCCGCCTTGATGATGTCCACGGCCTCGCGCGTTTGCGGCTGCACGCCATCGTCGGCCGCCTCCACCAAGATAGCAATGTCCGCCACCTGTGCGCCACGGGAACGCATCACCGTGAAGGCCTCATGGCCGGGCGTGTCAATGAAGGTGAGTGCCTGGTTTTTGCGCTCCACTTGATACGCGCCAATGTGCTGGGTGATGCCGCCCGCCTCCGACTCCATCACGTTGGTGTTGCGGATCGCGTCCAACAGCCGCGTTTTGCCGTGGTCCACATGCCCCATCACCACGGCTACCGGTGGGCGCACGCTCCCCTCCTCGTGACTCAATATTTCGTGAAGCCGCTCCATCCCAACGGGCGCTTCCTCTTCTTTCTTGGCTCCGTCCGCATTCGTCACAAAAAACCCAAGGTCACCCGCTACAATCGCCGCTGTGTCAAAGTCAATCCGATCGTTCATGCTCGCAAACACGCCGGCGCGCATGAGCTCCTTCATAACCTCGGTGAGCGGAAGGTTGAGGGTCTGGGCAAAGTCGCGCACCGTGAGCACCGGCGGCAACGCAATGGCCTGATCCTTGGTGGCCTCTTGGCGGGTCTTGCGCCGCTCCTCACGCTCCTGTTGCTCGCGGTGCTTGCGCTGCACGGCCTCCTTGCGCTTAAACTCGCGCCACGCCCGGGCAATCTGCTCGGCCTCCTTCTCGTTCACCTTTATGGCGCGCTTGCCCAAACTAAATCCGAGCTCCGGCAATTTCTCCAAGAGCTCGTGGGTGGGCACTTTCAGCCGGCGGGCCAATTCGGTAACGTTGATGGACATCGCAGAAAGAAATGAATGCGCGCACAATAGCGATCTGGAGGGCTTTTGTCAACGCAACCATCGACATTCCGCGGCCTTTATGATAGAAACGCCGCGAAGGGAGGTCTACATGACGACCGATCCGGGACTACGGAAGTTTTTGAAGGGGCTCCAGGTGGGGGAAGAGATCGAGGCGCGGTGGAACGGGCAGGTGCGCTTCGTTCGCGGCAGCCGGTCGCTCGCGATCAGCAAGCCGCAGGAGCTGTGGATGCACAGGCAGGTGGCCACCACCATGAGCTTCGCCGAGCTCATGAGCACGCGCTCACGGCTGCAGACGCGGCTCTCGGAGGACAACGTCAAGGGGTGGCGTTGCACGGGAGTCATTGGGGCCGCGGCGCTCTCGGCCGGCGAGCAGCGCATGCTTTCCGAAGACCCCGCGGGCAGCACGAGCTCCGTGAACTTGCTCGCCGAGGTCAAGGGCGTTACGGGTCTGCGCTTCGTACGCACTCGTTAACCACCCCCCTCCGACGTCTTCATCGGCCTGGCATCTGCCGGGTCGAAACTGTTTTTGAGTATACTTTCTCCATGCCATCCTCCGGATTTCTTTTGATCGACAAGCCCGCCAATTGGACGAGTTTTGACGTTGTGGCAAAGCTGCGCGGCATTACAGGGGAGAAAACCATCGGCCATGCCGGCACCCTCGACCCGTTCGCCACGGGGCTTTTGATCGTTGCCGTTGGACGAGAGGCAACGAAGCGATTGGATACATTTTTGAAACAGGATAAGACCTATCGGGCAACTTTTGTGCTCGGAGCCACCAGCACCACGCAAGACCCCGAGGGTGAGATCACGGCCGTGACCGGCAACGTACCATCGCGAGAGATGATCGAGCGTACCATCGCCGAGCACTTCATGGGCACCATCAACCAGATCCCGCCCATGCACTCGGCCATCAAGATCGGCGGCAAAAAACTCTATGAGCTGGCGCGGCAAGGAAAAGAAGTGGATCGTCCCGCACGCTCGGTCACGATTCATCGTTTTGACATCATCAATTATCACCCGCCAACGATTGAAGTTGAGATCAACGTCTCCTCGGGTACCTACATCCGCGCCATCGCGCGTGATCTCGGCCAAACTCTCGGCTGCGGCGCGTACTGCTCGGCATTGCGTCGAACCCGTATCGGCCAATATTCGATTGAGGACGCCGTTATCTTGGATGCCCTCATGAGCAGCTCGACGAGCATAGAGAGGAGGATGATAAAAACAACGACAATGACAAGCAAAAGGCAAAGTCAATTTTGAAGTTTGCAACTTGCCTTTGAATTTAATTTGTCATTGTCATTGTTATTGATTGCCCTCTTCCCCCAGCATTGACGTCTCCCCCTTTCGGTCGTATCCTACCAGCAGTCATTATCATGAACCGCCCGTTATGGATGCACTGTTGCGGATCCGCGATCAACGCTTTGCCTCAACCCTCGTTCTGACGTTCTCCAAAGTGTAGGAGGATCGACCGATCCGTTTTTTGCATCCATGGGGCTTGAACCCTATGGGATTGAATATCGTCATTGCCTCCGTGGCTGCCGCGCTTGGAGTGGCCGCGGGGTTTGCGGTGCGCGCCGAGCTTGCAAAGCGCCGTGGACAGAACGCCGAGTCCACCGCGGAAAAACTGCTTGAGGACGCCAAGCGCAAGCAACAGGAGCTGCTCGTGGAGGCCAAGGAAAAGTCGATCGCCATGATTGAAGAGGCCAAGGCCGAGGAGAAGCAGCGCCATGAGGAGATCAAAAAAGCACAGGAGCGCGTGGAGCAACGCGAGTCCACGTTTGATAAGAAACTGCTCGACCTGGAGGAGAAGCATGAAAAGCTCGAGGCCGAGAAGGAGCGGCTGCGCGGGGTGAAGACGCGGCTGGAGGAGTTGAGCACGGAGGCCGTAACCAAGTTGGAGGAGGTCGCCGGACTTTCAAAAGAGGAAGCGCTCAATCGGTTGCTCGCGCAGATTGAACAAGACGAGGCCGAGGCCTTGGAGAGTCGTGTGCGCAAACTGCAACAGTCGGTGGATGAGGACTTGGATCGCAAGGCCAAGAAAATGCTCTCGTTGGTGATTGAGCGCTATGCGTCCAGCCATGCCGTGGAAACAACCACCTCCACCGTGCCGCTGCCAAGCGATGAGATGAAGGGGCGCATCATCGGCAAAGAAGGCCGCAACATCCGCACCTTGGAGCACATGACCGGCACGGAGATCATCGTGGACGACACACCGCAGGCCGTGACCGTCAGCTCCTTCTCCCCCATCCGTCGCCAAGTCGCTCGTCGAGCAATCGAGATGCTCATGAAGGACGGCCGCATTCAACCCGCGCGCATCGAGGAGTCCATTCAAACCGCTAAGAAGGAATTGGCTCTTGAAATGAAGAAGGCCGGCGAAGAGGCGTTGACCGAGCTCGGCATCCCGGTTTCCTCGATCGACCCCAAGCTCGTGCAGATTTTGGGTCGCCTGAAGTTCCGCACCAGCTACGGCCAGAACCAGTTGCAGCACGCCATGGAGGTTGCCACGATCGGTCGCATGTTGGCCGAGGAGTTGGGCGCCGACGTGCAGGTGTGCACCAAGGGCGGGCTGTTCCACGATATTGGCAAGGCCGTGGACCACGACATGCAAGGCAGCCACCCCGAGATCGGCTACCACATCATGAAGAAGGTCGGCTTCCCCGAGGAGATCGCCTACCAGTCCATCGGGCACCATGTGGACCGACCCAAGACCTTGGAGTCGGTGATCGTCAAAGCGGCGGACGCCATTTCGGGCGCGCGGCCGGGAGCGCGCAAGAACACGTTTGAGCAGTATATCCAGCGTTTGGAGGAGTTGGAGAAGACCGCCACCGCGTTTCCAGAGGTGGAGAAGGCGTATGCCATCCAGGCCGGGCGCGAGATTCGGGTGTTTGTGAATCCCACAACGATCGACGACTTGGGCGCGTACCAGTTGGCGCGCAGTATCGCCAAGAAGATTGAGAGCGAATTGAAGTACCCCGGAGAGGTAAAGGTTACGCTGATCCGCGAAACGCGCATCATCGAGTACGCAAGATAGACGTAGGGACAGGTCGCGACCTGTCCACGCAAGTGGTAACAGAAAAAGAAAACGGACGGCCATTCGACAGTCCTTTTTCTCCGGGCTGCTAACGGGCATGCCTTAATATGTCCAGGTCTTTGGATGATGCATTGCGCGCCCTACACGCATCCCTACGAAAAAGAACCGTCGCCTGTCCGTCTTCGTTTTCTTTTCTGTTAAGCCTGTACCGCGGATGGGGTTGGTGGAGTCACTGACGATGGGGCGCGGCGCTGCGCGGCCTTGAGGGCGTCTTTGAGCGCCTTGCCGGCTTTGAATTTTGGAACCAGCACGTCCGGGATACGAATACGCTCAACAGGGTTGCGCGGGTTCACCCCCATCCGCGAGGCACGCAGCCGTGAGGAGAATGTGCCAAACCCCGCGATGGTGACTTCCCGCTGCTCGGCCAACGCCCGGGTGATAACATCTTGCACGGCATCCACCACTTCTTCCCCCTGCTTTTTAGAAAGTCCAATTCGCTCGGCAATACGCGCCGCCAGCTCTGCCTTGTTCATAGCAGTTTTGGCTAAGAATACAGTGCAATCAGTATAAACCCGCCCGCACCGGCGCACAAGCGTGTGGCAAGATTCGCATCAACGCACCCGTTTCTCCTTCCCGCAGCGTTTCCCTTTGTGATAAATTGCGCGTGGATCCCTACAACCCGAGGAGGCACATGCCGATCCACCTTGTTCTGTTCTTTGTTCTGATCGGGGTCGGGGCGGGCATCGGCATCGCCCTGATACTGACCCGGCACCCGTCCAAGGGCGGATCGCGAGCGACAACGCTCCCCGACCGCAAGACCCTGCCCTGGGAAGAGTTCACGCGACTGGGGGCGCACCTGGAGCGGAGCCGGCAGGTGGGTTTCGGATGGCGCGGCGAGATGCCCCAGGCGTTCCGCGCGCTCCTACTCGTGCAGCGGCTCGGCTTCTTCTACTGCGTCATGAGCGCAGAGGCGAGCCACCGCACTCGAGCGGCGCTGCACAACGGAGTTCCCGACAACGTCCCCCTGCCACCCTTCGGGCAAGAGCTGATCTTCGACCTGATGAACGGCCGCTCCGAACACTCCGGCAGCACCGAAGCGTTCGGACCCGAGGACGTGGGGGCGCTCACTGTACTGAGCAGCCACCTGAAGGACTTCGTCGGCACCCTCTGGATCAACGAGGGACAAGAGGCCGGCGAATACACCTTCTGGAGCATCCGCACGGAGTGGCTCGAGGCGTTCATGGCTCAATCCCTGCGCGAGGTTCGCGCGGCGCGTGGAGCCGTTGTGGAAAGAGAGGACGTGGCTGACAACGCCATGCTCCTCTACGCTTACCAGCGCGCCCGAGAGCTGGTGTACCTGCCGGAGTCGCCGCATCTCCCGCAGACATACATGAAGCTGCTGGCCTGGCACTATGAGCAGTTCCAGATGCTCCAGGCCATGGATCGGGCGCGGGTCGAGTTCCGACCGGCAACCCCCGCGGCAGCCCAGATCGGACCGCAGCCCGATGCCGAGGAGATCAACATCGAGGAGCTGCCTGACGATGCGCGTCAGACGCTACAGGAAGTCCCCGCCCTCAAGATGGGGGACGCTCTGCATGGGTCGTCCAAACTCCCTGGACGGCGCGTGGATGCCGGACGACCGTTCGATGAGCGAGCGACCATCCGCGTCGCTTCTCTACCTACAGGATCGCGTGCAGGGGAATTCCGCGCGATTCACGAGGAAGAGCCGCCTCCCGCGAGTGATGATGACCCGGACGTCGCCTGACAACAGCTCGCGCCACCCTATCACTAGGTCTCGGCCGAGCTGAATTATTTTTGACCGCCGTTTGCTATACTTTGCCTATGGTTGACTTCCTCACCGGCATCCGCCCCACCAACGCGTTGCATATCGGCAACTACTTTGGCGCACTCAAACCGTTCATTGATTTTCAAGCCAAGGCAAGCGGCGTGATTATGATCGTGGACTACCACGCCATGGACACCGAGACCCGCCCCGAGGCGCTCCGCCAAAACATCCTCCTCCTCACCGCCACCTACTTGGCCACGAGCGTGGACGTGAAGAAAAACATCCTCTTCCAACAATCGCGCGTGGCCGAACACACAGAGCTGGCGTGGATTTTCTCGACGTTGATGCGCATGAGCGAGCTCTCGCGCATGACCCAGTACAAGGACAAGGCGGTCTCGCGCGGAGAAAATGTGCCCGTGGCGCTCTTCACTTATCCTTTGCTGATGGCGGCCGACATTTTGCTTTACGATGCGGCGATGGTGCCCGTGGGCGAGGACCAGGTGCAACATGTGGAGATGGCGCGCGACATTGGCGAGCGGTTCAACAAAACCTACGGCGATACCTTTCACATCCCAAAGGTGCAGGTTACCAAGACCGGCGCGCGGGTGATGGCGTTGGACAATCCGTCCAAGAAAATGAGCAAGAGCGCCGCCACGGACAAGGGGTACATTTCACTCCTCGATGGCCCCGAGGTCGTGGAGAAGAAGGTGATGGCGGCCGTGACGGATACGGAAGGTGTCATCCAATACGGCAGCGACCAGCCCGGGATCAAGAACCTTCTCGATATTCTGTCCCTTGCCACAGAGCGTCCCATGGATGCGCTCGTTGCCACCTACGCGGGCAAGGGCTATGGAGACCTCAAGCGCGATGTGGCGGAGGCAGTCAACGCCTTGCTTGCTCCCATCCAGGCGCGCATCAAAACGTACTTGGATGATCCGGCAGAGCTCAAAACCATTCTCGACCGCGGCGCCCTTCGCGCCCAAGCGATCGCCGGGAAAAAGATGGAGGACGTCCGGCAGAAAGTAGGGGTTGCAATTTAAAAACAACGACAATAACAAGTCAAAGGCGAAGTGAAGGACAAAACTAAGTAGGCACTGAGCTTTGCACTTAAT
>CAZWSS010000006.1:12631-19256 GCA_964636795.1 uncultured Gammaproteobacteria bacterium | reverse complement strand
ATATCACGAGCGCTCGCGCGAGATGTTCAACACAATCCCAAGCGCCGAGAGAATCATCACCATGGACGTTCCGCCGTAGCTCACGAGCGGCAAGGGCACGCCGGTGATGGGCATCGTCCCGAGCATCGCGCCGATGTTTACAAACGCTTGAAAAATAATCCACGTCATCACGCCCACGGTCACAAACCGCCCAAACGCATCGGGTGCCAACGAGGCCACACGCAGCAAGCGACGCGCCAAGAACACATACAACACGACGACACCCACCGAGAGGAAAAAGCCGAGCTCTTCGGCGATCACGGCAAAGATGGAATCCCCCGCAACCTCGGGGAGGTACTGAAACTTTTGGCGCGAGTGGCCGTAGCCCAGTCCAAAGAGGCCACCCGAGCCCACCGCCAAGAGCGCTTGGTTGATGTGGTAGCCCACGCCCTGCGGGTCGAGTTCGGGGTGAAGGAAGGTCATGAAACGAGCCGCGCGGTAGGGTGCGAGCTTGATGAGCAGCGCAAACAGTCCTGCGCCGCCAGCGCCCAGGAGCAACAAGTGTGACCACGGCGCATCCGCCACAAAGTAGATGGCAAACGCAATAGCCACAACAATCGCCATGGTTCCTATGTCGGGCTGCAGCGCCATCAACAGCACCACCACACCCAAGGTTGCTACGAACGGAATCAACCCGGACGATGGCCGCTCCAGCTCCTTACCTGCGCGCGCCTCGAACCACGCAGCGAGGTAGAGGAGGAAGGTAAGTTTGACGATCTCGGCCGGTTGCAAACTGAAGCCCGCCACGGAAATCCAACTTTGCGATGTCCCAAAGTCCGCGCCGACACCCGGGATGAACACCAGCACCAGAAGCGCGACGGAAACAATGAGCAGCATCCCTGCGATCTTTCGCCAAAAGGTGTAGGGTACGCGCGAGAGGACGGCCATCAATACAAGCCCCGGGAGGATGCCGAAGAGCAGTTGGTGTTTTACAAAGTAATAGGTGTCGCCGAATCGCTCAAAACCCAGCGGTCCCGTGGCCGACACCAACATCACCACTCCAAAGACCACGAGCCCAAAGATCAGGGCGAGCAAGACCGGGTCCACCGAGCGAACGGTGCCGCGCATATCACAAAATGCCAACATCGAGCAGAGCCAGTGCGATGCCAAGCGTAGAGGCAACGATCGAGATCACCCACGCACGCATGACGATTTTTGGCTCGGGCCAGCCGATCGCTTCAAAATGATGATGGATGGGCGTGGAGAGGAAAATCTTTTTGCCGCGGAGGTGCTTGGAGGCGCGCTGCACGATAACCGACAGCGATTCGATCACAAGCACAATGCCGATCACCGGCAACAACAGCGCCATGTTGGTGAGCATCGCCACCACCCCCAAGGTGACCCCGAGCGCCATGGCGCCCGTGTCGCCCATAAAAAAGCGTGCCGGGTAGATGTTGAACCAAAGGAAAGCCAGGAGCGCGCCAATGATCACCGCGCAAAACGCCGCCAAGTCATAGCGACCTTGGGCAAAGGCAATCGCCCCGTAGGCGCCAAAGGCCGTGGCGAGCGTACCGCCGGCCAGCCCATCCAGCCCATCGGTTTCATTGACCGAGAACGCCGTGGCGGCCACAATCAAAATGAAAATCGGGATATACCACCAGCCCACGGTGAAGTCGCCAAAGAAGGGAACGTGCAACACATCCCAATCGAGTTTGAAGTAAAACCACCATGCGCCAACTGAAGCAATGATCGTATAGATGGCCGAGCGATACCACAGACCCAATCCTCCGCCATTGGGGCCGATTTTTTTTACGTTCATCCAATCATCCACCAAGCCCACGAGCGCTGAAGCCATGAAAGCGCCCAGCGGCAAGAGCGTTTGGGAGCGCGTGAGAAAACTTAAGCGACCGAGGAAAGAGTCGGGTGCGTCGGTCCATGCGATCAACAAAAGGACAGCGACCATCAGCACCGTGACCCAGATGAGCAGACCGCCCATGGTGGGCGTGCCGGATTTTTTGGCGTGGAGTTTGGAAAACACCGGCGTGTCCTTGGCGCTGCGGATTTGCTTGCCGATGTTAAAGCGGTAAAGAACGTGAGTGAGCAAGGGCGTCCATGCCATCGCAATGACAAAGGTGATGGCCGCAAGCAGGATCAGTCGCACCAGTTCGAAAGCATCCATACTAGACGTTGGCCACAAGAATGAAGTAGAAGGCGACCATCACGAGCAGCGCAGCAAGGAGGGCACTGCCACGCAGGAGATGGTCGAGGGTTTGAGAAAGCGACCGCACGCGCACGGCTAAGACCGTATTCGCGACCATCACAAGCATCGCAAAGGCGGGAATCCACAGCGCCACAAACCATCGCGCGGCAAAGTCCACACCCAGGTGAACATTGTAGTGGAGCGGGATCAACGCCCCTGGCTCGGCGCGAGGCGCCAACCAAAAGATGGGCACCGCCCAGGCCAACGCAATCAGCGCGAGGTTGAGAACCGCCACCCAACGCCAAGGCCCGCGTGGGAACCAGGCACTGATGTGCCCTTGCCATCGCGTCATACGGCCGCCTCTTCTTGCACCGCCTCCACGGCTGTCACCCCCTCCACGCGCTCCTTCATGAGCGCTTCAATCCCCGACTTGAGCGTCAGGTCCGCCAACACGCATCCGCGACAGGTGCCCTGCAAGCGAACCCGCACCACGCCCGTGGCCGAGTCAAACCCCACAAACTCAACCCCGCCTGCATGCAGCCGTAACAGAGGGCGCACTTCTTCAAGGATCGTCAAGATTTTCTGTTCTTTCTCCGTTGGCATGTGCGTATGATATCGAATGAAGGGCGACAAAACAAATCCCCACGGAGTCGCGTGAATACCGTGGGGGTCTGTTACTTGGCAGCGAGGATGCTCACGAAGGTTCGCTGCGTAAGCGCGCCCACAAAGGAACGCACGCGACGCTTGGTGAACTTTACCGTGCCACCCGTGGCGGCGTAGAGGGTGTCGTCGGCGCCCTTGCGGATGTTGGGACCCGGATGCACCTTGGTGCCGCGCTGGCGCACCACGATCTCCCCAGCCCTTACCACTTGCCCGTCGTGGCGCTTCACGCCCAGGCGCTTGGAGGTGGATTCACGACCCAAACGTGTGGAGCCGCTCGCTTTCTTATGAGCCATAGCCCAAACATTACCAATAAATGTGCGAAGGACGGCGCCATGCCGATTTCGCAGGTGTGGGCAATCTACCGAGTTTCGATGGTGGTGTCAAGGGTGGTTATTTTGATTCAACCGTGAGCGTATATTCGGCCTCGTAGCCACCCGGGAACTCTGCCGTGAGGGTGTGTGTGCCAGTTTGTTTGATGGGCTTGGGAAACACTACGTATTCGGGCTTGAGCGAAACGCCTTCCGCACGCGCGGCTTTTACCACATCCTTGGCCGACACTGCCGCATAGAGCGTCCCCTTCTCATCCGCCTTCGTCGCCACCGTCAACTCAAGCCCTTCCATGGCCTTGGCCGCCTCTCGCGCCGCCTTCTCCTCTCGCGCCGCCAGCCTAGTGGTCTTAGCTTCTTGCGCCTTGAGGTGATCGAGCGCCTGCTGCGTGGCCGGCACCGCCAGTGCTTGCGGGAACAAAAAGTTATTGGCGTACCCGTCGCTGATCTCAATCACGTTGCCTTTGAACCCCCTCCCCTGCACGTCTTTCAAAAGGATCACTTTCATAGTTCTTTGATTTTAGCGTGGCGCAGCCGAAAGGGCAAACAAAAAGGAAGCACGCAGCTTCCCTTTTGGGAGCACTAACAAATCTGTCCCCGTTAGATGTTGATCAACTGGAATGACTCACGAATCGCATTGCCCTCATCAAACAAAGTCTTGTACTCGGGAGTGTCCATGCCGGGCTTACCGTATTCATCCCCACTAGCGGTCATGTAGAAGCTGCGACCATTGCGATCCTCAATAAAGACTGCGGGGAGATCGGTAACGGCAGGCGAGCTCTTACGCTCGGTGGCCACAACATAGACATCGATAGAACGCTCTACCGATGTCCCTGTCGTCGCCCCCTGCAGTATGTCGTTGTCCCATACGGCACGAATGGTGATGCACTGCAAAAAGTCTTGTGAATTCGAACAGGCGATTGAGCCATCGGTAAGAAAAGCACCAAGCACCCAGGTCGCGGGTACCTCTATGCTGAACGACAGATCACGGTTTACATAAACCGCGCCATCAACAGTCCATTCCATATAGGAAGAGAGATTGGACACGTCCATGAATGGCGTCGTTTTGAGCGGTACCGTGCGTTCCTGTTCATAGGCCGGTTCGTCCGGCAAAGCCTGATAGCCTCCCCCGCCCCCTTCTTCTGGTTGCTCCGAGGCAGGTGCGTCGTTGTCGCCAGTGATGGTGCCGACTTGGCCATAGTCCCCAGAATTCTCATCGAACTCGCTTATGCTGTTCCCGCCCACAAACGCGATGATGAGTACGAAGACGCTCACAAAAGTGCTAAAAATAGAAAGCGAAAGGCTGATTTTAATAGCCGTAGGAAGCGACTGAACCGCCGGTGCCATATTCTGTTCGTTCATAGAAAAGGAATAATAATATGTGTCAGTATATCCCCCCCATAATAAACACCACACCGGCGAAGAGAGCAAATTCCATCAACCAGACAGAATCTCCAAGATCCGCCCGCGCGGAATGATACGGACACGCACGGTTGGCACGCCTTGCATTGACAGCTTCACAAGCCGGTGCAGACCGTCGAGGATCAGCCATCGCCCTTTATTCTCCATGATGTCGATAGGATAAGAGACGTTGGCATCCTCGATCTTTTTCCAGTGTGTCGGCTCATTCTCTGGATGAGCCATGACTTCTGATGGTTTGAGGTTATAAGCGTCAGTGCCTTCCGAATCCCAAAATGGGATGTCAAAATGCCAAGTCAGATTTTCGATTGGCATTTCGGTGACGGGCACATCGAGAGTCCAAACCTTCTTCGAGTCCCAGTCAAAGTCAAACCCGACGTCTTTAATGATTTGCGGAACGTTGCTCATATGTTTGCACAAGAAGGGTGCCGGCGACGGCCGCAATGGGGAGCACAACAATGTTGAGGATTGGGATGATCAGCCCAATGGCCTTGGCCGTGCCAAGACCGCAGACCACCATGAGGTGTTTTATCACCCATCGGCGGCGATCACCTAACGTGAGTCCGCGACGCGCGAGCGGCGGGCCAACGGCATCGGCGCCGAGCGTGATCACAAGCATGAGCGCGCCGCCAACGACACCGATCACTTGGCCCACACCTGGGAGAAACTGCAGAACAAAGATCACCAGCCCGGCCGCAACAAGCGCCACGAGCTTGCGCGACTCCTGCCCCACGGCCAACCACACTTCTTGATACCACGCACGCTCCACGATCGCTACGCCGTGGCGCTTGTCCACGCGCGCGCCGATCTCTTCGTAAAATGGCGCTCCTAAAATCTCGGCGATGATCGAAAAAAGGAAAGCGTAGATGAGAAAAACCGCTGCGTAGATCGCCACGATCGCCACCCATGCCAAGACGCTCCACAGCCACCAGGTTGCCTCACCGATCGTGAGCCATCCTACCAACGCCGGCGTGAGGTTCATCAAGAAAACAACAAGCCCTGCAAACAGCGCAAGATTGATCAAGACCGGCACACCCATCAACCACCAAACTCCCGATAGGTGCCACAGCTCCCGCGCGCCGCGAAACAAAAAGGCGAACCCATCGGAAAATGCCCGCGGGTGCTTGAGGGGAATCGAGGGTTGCTCAATGCGCGTCATTCTCCCGGTCGCACTTTGAACGGGTCTCGACGATTGCGCCGTCGCACTTGGCGCGCAATCAATCGAACCGCCTTCTCCACGATAAACTCCATATCATCGTACTCCGACCATTTCTTTGCTTCACGCAACGGGACCCACACCCGCCCCCTGATCGCCTCCCCCGGCTGCTTGGTGGCCACGACTCGACTGAATCGCGCATGCTCGGCCGCCTCAAACAAAAAGTAATGGATGTCCTTTTGCACCGTGTCGCCCTTGCGCACGTACCGATCCTCAAACGTAATTTGAATCCGTCCGAGCTTGCGCACCAATCGCAACCCCTTCAACCCCGTCTCCTCCAACACCTCACGGCGCGCCGTGCGCTCAATACTCTCCCCCTTCTCCACATGCCCCTTGGGAAACGTCATCTTCCCCACCGAGTCGCGGATGAATGCCACGAACACGCCACGGTTCGTGACCTTGTAAATGACGCCCCCCGCGGACACCTCATGGCGTACGGCCATACTGGAGGGTCTTCAATTTTTCGATGGCGCGTTCAAATTGACGATCAATGCCCGCATCTGCATCCTCAGGCGTAACCTCCACCAACTCGTCGGGGCGGATGCCTTCTTTTTGAATCGAGCGCCCCTGTGGCGTGAGCCATTCGGCAATAGTGATCTTTAGGGCCGAGCCATCGGGCAGCTCGCGATACTCTTGCACCGACCCTTTGCCAAAGGTCTGTGTCCCCAAAATGGTTGCCACACCATAGTCCTGCAAGGCGCCCGCCACAATCTCCGTGGCCGAAGCACTGCCGCCGTTGACCAACGCCACCGTTGGAATGTTCTTGAGCCGCGCCACGCCCTGCGCGTCCAGCGGCCGCAGCAGCCCGTCGTCCATGCGTTC
>CAZWSS010000006.1:10971-12621 GCA_964636795.1 uncultured Gammaproteobacteria bacterium | reverse complement strand
CACCACCGTCTGGTTGCCCACCCACTCGCCCGCAATGGTGACCGCACGATCCAGGAATCCGCCCGGGTTGTTACGCATGTCCAAGACGATCCCCTTAGCATCTTGCGCGAGCAGCTCCACCACCAGGTCATTGAACGCGCGTGCCGTATCCTCGTTGAAGGCAAAGAGGTTGATGACCGCAATCCCGTCGTCACGTAGTTCCCACTCCACCGACGCAATCTCAATCACATCGCGGCGGATGCCAATCTCCATGGGGTCGGGCGTGCCGTCTCGCGTGACCGTCAGCGTAACCGTGGTGCCCTTGGGTCCGCGAATGGCGTGCACCGCTTCTTCAATCGTCATGCCATACGTCTCCGTCTCGTCAATCAAGTGCACGGCATCCCCCGCCTCCACGCCAGCGCGCTGTGCCGGCGCATCCTTCAAGGGCGACACGATCACGATCTGCCCATCACGCAGCCCAATCTCGGCGCCGATCCCTTCAAACTGTCCCGAGAGGTCGGTTTGAAAATCCGACGCTTCCTTGGGATCGAAAAACGACGTGTAAGGATCGTTGACCCCCTCCACCAACCCATCCAGCGCCGCGTAAAACAAATCCTTCTCCGCAACCGGACCGTAGATGTAGCTCTCTTGGAGCATGTCCCACACATCCCAGAACAGCGCAAAGTCCACGTCGGAAGTAAGCCGATCAATCTCTTCGCGACCCAACACGCGCCCATCCTCCAACTGCACTGTTTGGGGCGGCAGCACGGCGCGACCCACCAGCAGACCCAGCGCAAAAATAATCGCCGTAGCAAGCGCCAAGACGGGAATAAGCCACGAGCGATCCAGAGTCAGCGAGCGATGTTGGGAAGAAAACATGGGGGTAGTATAGCATAGGGTTCATGGATTATGGTTCATGGGATACAATCTAGCAACATGCGGCTCCCGAGCGTTCACCAACTTGTTTTCTTGGCCTTTATTGCGCTCTTTTTGGTGAGCGCGCCGTTGGTGGTGCTCTACACGGCCGGGTACCGGTGGCAACTTTCGTGGGGGGTGACGCGAACCGGCACGCTCTTTGTGGCGTCGGTGCCCGATGGGGCGCGGATTGTTCTCAACGACATGGCGGAGGATGAACAAACGCCGGCCGTCATCAAAACCCTATTGCCCGGCGAATACCGCGTGCAGCTGGAGCGCGAAGGACACCTCCCATGGGAGAAGCGCCTGATGGTCTACGAAAACACCACCACGTTTATTGATCGCGTGCTGCTGTTTGCCGATCGCGCCCCCGAGCTGCTCATCCGCGAACCGGCACAGCATGCCGTGTGGTCGCCGGACGGGGAGTTGGTGGCATGGTCGCAAACGCAGGAGGGGTGGAGCGAAGTGTGGATCTCCACGTTGGAGTCCCCCGCCTCGCGACTGATAGAGCGTGTGGCGACTCTCACGCCGCCTGCGTTGGAGTGGCGCACAGGCGACGTGCTTGCCATCACCATCGACAACATAACCCGCGCGGTGAACGCGGAGGGGGTGAGCGTACCCATCCCCGTGAGTGATCCAACCGCCGTGCGATTGCAGTCTGGCACCGACTCGGTAGACGTGTTATTCAACGGCACATTGTTGGCTCGGCTCCCAGAGGGCACCTACACCATCGAGGACATCCGCGGCCCCTACATC
>CAZWSS010000006.1:0-10961 GCA_964636795.1 uncultured Gammaproteobacteria bacterium | reverse complement strand
CACCAGCGCCGACCGCAGCTCGCCGTTGCTCTTGGAAGAAAACGCCGTGTTCTTTGATTGGATCCGCCAAGACGCGCTGGTCTTTGCCACGCGCTACGCTATGAGCATGTACGAACCCGCGCGCCACAGCACCACCTTGATTACCCGCATTGGCGAACCCATGCGTGGGCTGATGTGGCACCCCTACGGCGGCTCGGTTTTTTACGCCACCGACCACGACGTGCGCGCCATTGAACTGGACGACCGCGACGGCCGACGTGTCACCGTACTCGCCACCCTCCCCTCCCTCGACACCTTTTTCATTGATCCCCGCGGTCGGACGCTCTACCTGGTCGGCAACGACGGGATTGACCGGGGGATTTTTGTCCGACCGGTGACCGAACGATAATGGCCAATAATCAATAGCCAATGCAAATTTAAATCAGTAAGTCCTGACCTTTGCCTTAGCATTGGCCATTGTATATTGGGTGTTGATCATTACTGCTACCATCTCACCAGAAACCGCAGCGCGCGGCCGTAGAGAGAGAGAACAGGATTGACGACGTGATCAAGCACAGAGCTCTTGACCTCCTCGGAGGCGAGTGTATCCACGGATAAAGCAAGCATGTCGCGGTCGGATCGCTTTCGGATCGAATGCACCACACGTCGTCGCTTAACGATCTTGTGCCACGTCTCCTTTTTCAAAAACCATCGGTACGTTGCCGCCTTGTCCTTGAGCCGCCTCGAGCGCAGTGCAAACCAAAGACCGCCCAACTCCATCACTGCAACGATCGGGAGCATCAAGAGCAGAGTCGGAATCCGAAAATTTGAAAGATGCGTCATGATCCGATTACGCTCCATCCACAAAAACAATCTCATGCTCCGGTTGAACTCGTAGCGATGGTAGGCGATCGACTCGGGCACGGATGCCACATCAAAACCGGCAAGCCGCGCGCGCCATGAGAGGTCCACGTCCTCGTGGTACATAAAGTTCCACGGGTCAAACAACCCACCGCTGCGCTCAATCATCAAAGGCCGCACCATCATCGCCGCACCGCTCGCGTAAAAGATGGGTCGCGGATCGCTTGAATCGGTTCCGCGCAAGCCATAGCCGAGATAGTGCATCCGGTTGCCGCAGGTATTGATGCGCCCCTCCCCCTTCGCTTCACACACGAGCGACTGCGCTACGGCCGTCTGCGGATGCGCTTCCATGAACGCGACCATCGTTTGGATCGCCGTTACACTAAGAAAAGCGTCCTGGTTGATGAGGAAGACGTAGTCAGCTCCCCATGCCATTGATCGCTCCCACCCACGCGCGTGGCCGCCCGAGTAGCCATCATTCACTGGAGAGGGGACGATCTCGACCAATGGAAAATCGCTGCAACCAACCCAAGGCGCCAAGTGATGCGCCGCCGTGCCATGGGGCGACGGGTTGTCGATCACAACAATCTTGAGGTGCTCCTTCGGATAATTGAGCACCGCCACCGACGCCAACAGAGCATCCAAGTCCGCGCCCGCGTCCGGCCCCCAGTAGGCCACCGTTTGAATGGCAACCTTTGGTGTCATAGCGACTTCACGCCCCACTTGTGGGTATAGCGCAGCCAACTCCCAATGTGGGCGCGCGCCAACTTGTTGCGCAAGACGTTTTTAAAAATCCCCCTCTCCTTGGCCGACCCCTGCCCGTAGACATGGGACACCGCGGTGTGGGGCAAGTAGTACACCGCGCGGCCGCGCTCCCAACACATGCGGCACAGGTCTACGTCTTCGTAGTACATAAAGTAGCGCTCATCAAAGCCACCGATGGATTGGAAAAGATCGCCGTCCATCATGAACGCCGAACCCTGCACCCAGTCCACTGGTCGCGCATGATCGCGATCCACATCTTGCATGAGGAACTCCGCGCGGTATCGGGCTCCACGCTCTGTGTCCGCCAAGCGCGTGCGCTGCATGAGCGGCATGTACCACTCGGGAAACCGGCGGCACGTTTCTTGAAGGCGACCATCCATGTAGCATACCCGCGGTGCCGCGATGCCCGCTTGGGGGTAGCGTTGCAAAAAGGTCCATAACGCCCCAATCACCTCCGTGTCGGGGAGCGCCGTGTCCGGATTGAGAAAAAAGTAGGCGCGCGCCGGCACTTCCCGCGCGGCACGATTGCATCCGCGGCCAAAGCCGACATTGCGATCGCAGGCGATGGTGACCGCCTCGGGCATGTGCGTTTGTACAAACCCCTCGGTGTCAAAATCCGGCGACGCGCTATCCAGCACCACCACGCGCGTGGAGCATGGCGCTTGATCAATGGCTCGGCGAAGCGACGGCAAACAATCAGCGTGCACGCCGTTGTAGACCACCATGATGATCGCCACGTCAACTTCGTAATCCATACCAGTGTCGTTTCGCTTTGATCGTCGGCCAATATGCTCGCGTCTCGCGCAGCGCACGGATGGGGAATGATGGGTGGCGCAGGAACATGTAGCCGAGCTTGACCGCTTCAAACGCCGCAATCCGCCAACCGCGCCGGAGCATATCGCGCGCCGAAAGGTGCGTCAAAAGATTCCACCAATGGTTGCGATAGGACAGATATTCGCGACGTGCAAGTCCCTTCGAACGCCAGTACGAAGGTCGAAATGCCCTTCGATGGTAGGCAATCGTTGGAATCACCCTCGTGATCCAGCCGCGCCGATGGAGCCGATAGGCAAGGTCAACGTCCTCCTTGTAGGAGCCGTAGGCCGCATCAAACAACGTGCCATCGTGGCTGGACGCCGTCACGGCCGCACGGCGATACATAGGCAAGCACCCCGAGATCCCAAACACCTCTACCGGTTCCTTGGGCGCCTCATCGACTGTCTGACCACGACCGATATCACGCACCGATTCATTCGGCGCTCGTACCAAGCCGAGACTATCGATCTGATGCGAGAGCACCGGTTGCCCCTCCTCCCAGTCCCACTGCAAAATGTGCCCAGAGACCGCCGCCACATCGTCATGTTGCTCAAGATGAGTACGGAGACCGGCAATCCATGTCGGGATCAAGATCGCATCGGGGTTGAGCAACGCCACGAGCTCGGCACGGTGCTGCTCGAGCAGATACTGATGCCCACTGGCAAAGCCGATGTTGCGGTCATTGGCCACCGTCACGATCGGCAACCGGTCGCGGTAGCACTCGATGATCTCGTCCGTCCGCGCACGTTCATTGGCATCATCACTATTGTCCAGCACATAGAGTGTCCAGTCGCGGTCGGTTTGTTCCACGAGCGAATCCAACAAGAACGGCAGCGTGGCCGAATCGTTGTATGGCACAAGTTGGAGCACGAGGGTCATGGGCGTTTTGACTGCATAAGATCCGCCAACGCACCGAGGGCGATCGCGAGCGGGCGCAGTGTCCAGATGATAGCCGCCTGCCACCATGCACTCCACTTTCCAAAGTACCGCGCCATGCTTTGCGTAAACAATCGTTGCTTACGCGCCGTGGACACCTGCGCAAAGCTCCGCCCCACCGCGTCTTGGCACGACACATCCGCCAGGTACCACACTTGATAGCCCGCCTCACGCACGCGCCAGCAGTAGTCCACGTCTTCAAACCAAATAAAGAAACGCTCGTCCCAGGGGCCGACGATCTCCGCCACGTCGCGACGCACGGCAAGAAATGATCCGCGTACCTGCTCCACCGCTTGGGACAGTCCGTAGTCCATGTCGGTAGCGTGGTGGTGATCGAGGACGCGTTTTGCGAGTTTGAAATGCGGCAACTTGAGCAAGATCGCCAGCTGATCCGCGAACCCCGGGTCGCGCCGCACCGAGGGCATGAGCTCGCCTGCAGCCGTACGCAGCTTGACCCCCAACGCTCCGATATTGGGATGCATCATCAGCTCCTCCCACACGCGCATCAGTGTATGCTCCCCAACAATCATGTCAGGATTGAGAGCGATAATCACCTCCCCGCGCGCGCGGCGAATGGCTTGGTTCATGGCCACCGCAAATCCCGCGTTCCAATCGTTGATCATCACCCGCACCCACGGGAACTCCTTGCGGATCATCTGCGTGGCTCCGTCATGGGAGTCATTGTCCACCACGATCACCTCAAACGGAATCTCGGCGCGCAAAGAAAAAAGCCGTGCGAGGTTCTGCCGCAGAAGCTCCCGCACGTTCCAATGAACGATAATGATGGTGATCTTTGGTGCCATCAAATCTCCAGTTGGCTGTTTTCCCCAACCACCATGCGCGTGCCACGCGGCTGAGCGTCAGCAGAAACGATGATCGTCGCACACCGACCAATAATGCTATCTACAATCTGTGACGGCGTATCAATCTGCGCGCCTTCCATGACAATGCTGTGCAGCACGCTGGCCCGCGACACAGACACGTCATTGCCAAGCGTGGTGTGCGGGCCAATGAAGGCATGGGAAAGCTTGACGCAATCCCCAATCACCACCGGTCCGCGAATGAGCACCTTTTCGCCAAAGAGGCAGTCGCGGCCGATCTTCACGCGCCCCTCGATCCGCGTGTCCTTCAGTTTGCTTACCGAGGGATCAATCGTCGCCTCCTCGAGCGTCATTTCATTCAACAGCAGTTGGTTGCCCTCCAACAGCGCTTGGGGCGTCCCAGTATCCTTCCACCACCCCACCATCACTTGGTAGCCCGCGCGACCGTTGGCAATGATGTAGGAGTTAATGTCGGCGATCTCAAACTCTCCGCGCGCCGAAGGCACGATGTGGGCAAACGCCTCCAAGTACTTTGGCATTTTGTAAATATAAAGACCCGTCTGGGCGTAGCGCGATGGCGGCACCTTGGGCTTTTCCACGATACGAACCAGCTCCCCCTGCGCATTAAACTCCGGCACGCCCGAGCGTTCCGGGTCAGGCACCTCCACAAATGCAAACGACGCATCCAGTCCCTCGTGATAAAACTTGTCGATCAACCTCTGCAGCGACCCCAATACAACATTGTCGCCAAAGTAGAGCAACACATCATCCTCTCCAATCCACTCGCGCGCACTGTAAAGGATCTGCCCCACGCCCACCGCGCCGCCCTCTTGTTCAAGATACGATATCCGCAAACCCCACCGTGACCCATCGCCACACACCGCGCGCATCATCTCCACCTCTCCTGGATTGACATTGAGCGCGACATCTGTGATCCCCACCGCCGCCACTTTCTTAAACGCGTTAAACAGCATCGGCTCGTTTGCCAACGGAATCAGGTGCTTGTTGAGCGTCCATGTAATGGGACGCAATCGAGTCCCGCGCCCTCCCGCGGCAATCACGGCTTTCATACTTTGGCTTTGGCGTATTTTTGCATGGTATCGCGCAACGCTTCTTTGGCGGGGCGCATGTGAATCCCTTCCGCCACAAGACGATCGGAGGCAAGGAAGTTATTGGATCGCCCCTTCACCGCCAACCCTTGACGCATGAGCTCTTCATTGGAAATCCATGTGCAGGCATGCGATGAGTCTACCAGCTCTTCGTAGAGTCCGATGATGTCGCGGTGCTTCACCGTTCCAGGATTCGTAACGTGGAAGATGCCCTGCGAGCGCTTTTCCAACATCCGGTGGAACGCAGCCACCATGTCATCAATCACGGTCACGCTGTTCTCCACGTCGATCACTTTCTCAAAACCGGCCAATTTGTCAATGAGGTTGTTTGGGCCATGGATGTGGTCGAGCGGCATGCGAATACGACCGATTCCCGTATTTGGCAACGTGGACAACACCAAATCCGCCGCCCACTTAGAGCGTGAGTACACGGGCACCGGGTTGCCGAAGTCATCTTCGCGCCAGGCTTTGTCTGCATGGGGCGAGTCACCGTAAAAGATACAGCCCGAGCCAATGTGCAGCAGGTATACGCCACGCTCTTGGCATGCTTCGGCAATCATCAACGGCAGCATCACATTGCCATTCATGGTCTCCACTTGATGTGTTTCGCACCAGTCCACATTCGGCCGCCCGCGCACACCGGCGGCGTTGAGCACTGCATCGGGTTGTTCACGATCCAGAATCGCTCGAACGTCATCCGTCGTGCTGATCGTGTCGCTCGAGAGTACCGAGTCGCTCCACGCCGCATGACAGCGCGCGCCCACAAATCCGTTCCCAATGATAAGAATCTTCATATCATATTCTTTTTTAATGGCTGCCACCACTCGGGATGATCGCGGTACCAGAGAATCGTTTCCCGAATTCCCGCATCAAATTCAATCGTTGGCACCCAGCCCGTCTCACGCCTCAATTTGGATGGGTCCAGTGCATAGCGCACATCGTGTTGCAGACGATCGGGAACGTAGGACCTGAGCGTATCCGGCTTCTCCAACGTTGTAAGCACCGCACTCGCGATCTCCTCCACCGACTTCTCCACCTGCGTGGCAATATTGTAAGCCCCTCCCACCGTACCCTTGGTTAAAATCGCTTCGATCGCGCGCGCATGATCGTCCACATGAATCCATGGCCGACGATTTTGGCTGCTCTTGAACAAAGGCAGCGGCTTGTCCTCCAGCGCATTCGTAGTAAAGAGCGGAATCACTTTCTCGGGGAACTGATACGGCCCATAGTTGTTCTCGCAGTGGCTGATCGTGACCGGCAACTTAAACGTATGATAGTAGGCCATAACAACATGGTTCGCGGCCGCCTTGGAAGCGTTGTAGGGCGTCTTGGGACGATAGGGATCTGTCTCCCTAAAGATATGCGTGTCTTCAAGCGCGAGATCCCCAAAGACTTCCACAGTCGAAATATGATGGAAGCGATCCACCTTAGCATCACGCGCCGCTGCCAAAAAAATCTGCGTACCGAGCACGTTCGTCTTTACAAAAATGCCCGGATCAATGATGGCTCGATCGTTATGCGACTCGGCCGCAAAATTGACTACCACGTTCACGCCCTCCAGCGCCGCGCGCGCCGTGTCGTAGTCTCCAATGTCTCCCTTTACAAACCGATAGTGTGCATGGTCCGCCACATCCAGCAAGTTCTCCAAGTTGCCCGCGTACGTGAGCACATCATAGTTGATCACATCGTCACCCGGATGCTCGCGCAGCCAGTAGCGGATAAAGTTGGAGCCGATAAATCCGGCTCCGCCGGTGACAAGGAGGTTCATAGGTTACGCGATCGCGGCCATGATCCGCGCGGCGTCTTGCGCAAGCTCCTCTTGCGTGCGCTCGATCTTGGGCCAATGCTGCAACCCATCGCCGGCGCGGCGCGGGATGATATGCACATGCGGATAAGGCACCGCCTGTCCGGCCGCTGGCCCGTTGTTCATGATGAGATTGAATCCGTCGGCACCTACCACCTTCACGATGCGAGGCGCGATCCCATGCACAGCTCCAAGCATCGCCCCCAGCATCATGGGAGACGGGTCATCCATCATACTGGTACCAATGGCATGCTTGGGGATCACGAGCGTGTGCCCCACCGTGCATGGCGCAATGTCGAGAAAGGCCAGGACACTCTCTGACTCGTACACTTTATGGCACGGGATCTCGCCGGCAAGAATCTTGTGAAAGATGGTTTGATTCATAGACATCGTTTGCTTATGCGTGGGCTACCAGGTCGTAGTTTAGAGGGAGAAGTTTTGCCGATTGCACATTGATTCTTTCTTTTGCTGCCATATAATATTTTTTATCGATCTCAACACCGATAAATTTTCGATGCAAGTTGAGAGCAGCCACACCCGTCGAGCCGACACCCATAAATGGATCAAAAACTACATCTCCGGGGTTTGATGCGAGTTTTATACAACGTTCCAAAACCTTAACCGGCTTTTGTGTTGGATGATTCGGATTCTTTATGCGCTCTGCTCCCATACAAATCGGCGTTTCAATAAAGTTGTGCATCTCGTTCTGCTTCGTAAAATTCCATGTATGATTTTTGTTCCACATGCAAACAATAAGCTCACAGCTATTTAAGAACCCCGCACGGCGTATCTTGGGTGCCGGATTCGTTTTATGCCAAACAATAAATTGAAAAGTATCAAATTCCGGATCAAAGACTTCGTGCCATTTGCCGAGCAGATTGTAGCTCGTAAATGCAAAGATATTTCCTGTTGGTTTCAGGATCCTTTTAAACTCTTTGAGCCAATCTTGGGGAATAAACTCTTTTTTGTCCCAGTCGGCTACGTCATTGTTTAGTTCCTTGCGCCATGACAACTTAATATTTCCGGTAGAATATGGGCTTAGGTTGTAAGGCGGATCGGTCAATATCAGGTCCACCGAACCATCGGGAACTTTCTTGATATATTCATAACTGTCTGCAAGGTGAATTTGATATTTGTCATTCATAGTTTTAGCCGAGATACGTCTGCTTAATGGAGTCCAACGATTCCTTAATCAGGTGCGCGCTCGATCGATATGCCTCCAACACCCACTCATATCCTCTGTCATTTTGACAAACGAAGTCCCAAAACGTTCGACCGATCAATAATTCATCATCGGCAAAAAATTGTTGGACGCGCTCTTGCCGCCACGGCCTGTCTTCGCCAAAGCGATTATAAGCAGTCGCAAAGAAAATCTGAATCTTTCTGTCCTTCGGTAACGCATTTGAAAGAATCGCGAACTGCTCCAAAATCGCTTCTTTTTCAGAGCGTGCTTTCTTGTTATCCAAGTCGCCGCCAATCTTAAGCTCAATGAGATAATGACTGTCTGTATCTTTGTCAACTAAGTAGTAGTCACTGTCGTGCCGCTTGATAACCTCGTTCTCCTCATCTTCATACACTCTTAGCACTTGGTAATCCTTGGATTCCGGCTTTTTTTCCCGACGCTTGTACTTTTCCAATAGCTCGGCAATGATTCTTGTTTGATCAATACTCAATGGTCCTTCAACGTTTTTCTTTACTTCAAACGAAAGCTTGGCGATATCCACCGCCAACCCCTCCAGCATGTTACCGAGTGAGCTATCGAGCGAACGAACGAGCGCCGTGTAATACTGAATGTCTTTGCCAAGTGCTGCAATAAAAACATTGTGAACCTTCATGTTGATAACGCCTTTCGGATTATCAAACTCCGCCTCGTGCCGAACTCTGAATCCCTCGGCATAGGATCCTACTGCCGTACACACTAATACCTGTACTGCCTTTTTATCAGTGAGATTTTTCATGTACTGCATACAATATGAGTTTGTTTCGACTCCTTCGTGAAAACCCACGACCCTAGGTACATGCGATAGTGCGCTGCCAGCTTACCTCACCTACGAACGATCGCCAAATACCACCAGATCGCTCCAACAATGAACGCCAACAAGAACCAATGCGGGCTGAAGTGGCGCGTTACGATCGTGGGCACGAGGAGCTCGAGCGCAACAAACGCAAGCCACGAAACCAGAGCAACACGAGTCAGAGTTTTGGGCAGAGATGTCTGCATAGATTGCTTCGTCGTCGGACTCCTCGCAATGACGTCACTTGATAATTCTGCGCCAAACGTCGGAGATCGATCGCGATGGTCGGCGGAAGGTCAGCTCAACCTTGTGCACATCCACATGTGCCTCTCGTTCATGCACGCGCGGCAGCGAGAGCACAAACCGTCGCGAGCCATCTTGAGAGCCGGTCGCCTCATCGCGCGCGCGCTCCACCTCCAACCCGGGCATCCAAAACTCGGCACCGGCCACGCTCCACGACCCGTCGCGCCGCACATCTGGTATCCTTGCGATCACGTAATCCACTTGGAGCTTGTCCAGATCGGTGCGGTCGTCCATCTGTACCGGGAACGGGTTAAAGAACGCCTCGGGCGAAAACGCCACGCGCCCGTCCGTCACCACCAACATATCACCATTCGGAATGATGACCTTGGTGAGCCCCGCACGATCGTTCTCCACATTGTACTGTTCGTGCGGGATCGCAACGGCGATCCGTTCATCCCCCACCGTAACCGTCTGCACTCCCTCCGCGTGGCGCGTGAGGAACATGAGGTGCTGCGCGTCCGTCCACAAGGTGACCGGTCGCAGGTCGTCCACATACCCCATCTCGTCACCCACGAACACGTTGCGCGTAAACGTCATCTTGGAGAGGTTGGATGCGATGGTGCGCCAATACACGTCGTTGTTAGCTTGGAGCTCGACTTTCACCAGGCCGGGCATCAACCCAGTGGCCTCCAAGTGAAACGTGTCGCGATCGAGCGCCGCGTTGGTCGCATCGGATACCCCATCGTCGGGAACGTTGAGCGACGCCACCACTTCCCCGTTTTGATACACGCGCACCGCCACCGGGTCGGCGCCCGGGTTGCGGTTCATGTCCATGTACATGACGTCGAGCATCAGCCGTCGCCCATCGGTCGCCGCCAAGAACTCATGGTTGCCACGCAACGACACGGCTTGTGTCACCGGTGCACCACCGGTCCACGCGCGCGGCATGGCATCGGGCTCGGGGAGATCGGCGTGATAAGTTGCAATACTCGAAAGCGGTGGTGGGTCGCGCAATAGATCGTCTATCGAATCGTAAACGGGTTGTCGCTGATACAGCACAAGTTCCTCATCGCGCGTGGACGACCAATCGAGTGCGTCGAGCGTCTGATGCTGTAGGGCGCGCAGATCAATCTGCCCCGCTTCCGCATTCACCGTCGCCCCCAGCTCCACCATGGGCTGATCGTGCGCATCAAACCACACATCAATGTCGACGGTTTCGTAGTTCCCCGGCGGCGTGACCGATAAGTACACCGGATCGCCCGAGAGGCGATGAAACACCCCGCTGCCCTCATCGCGTACCGACTCCACGCGTCCTGTGGGCCGCAGTCCATGCACAAACGGCGAGACCTCCCCGGCTTCCCAGGTGATCGTCGTTTCCCCATCAAGGTCGAGATACGACCAAGCTACCAATCCAAACAACAGCACGGGCACGAGCAGCATGATGATTCGCAAAAGACGCGTCATGGTCGGGAGAGACGATAGAGGGTCAAGATGCCGATCGTGCCAACGGGTTCGATCGTGAGACCGCGCGGATCCAAACGCAACAATCGCAGGTGCGCCAAGTCCTCATCAGGCAGTGTCACCCCAAAGTAGTACAGCGACTGCCCCCGTGCCG
>CAZWSS010000005.1:0-19771 GCA_964636795.1 uncultured Gammaproteobacteria bacterium | reverse complement strand
TAAGCGTTGAGGAGGCATAGTGGTACTATGGTGACGAGACGTGAGCGTTTTGCAGCCCAAAGAGACCGAAAATAGCTAAAGCTTATTATTGAGATAGGTTCTAATATGTCGTGGTTTCAGCGACTTTCACTCACAGCGGCGCGCATCTTTTTTGGGGCTCTCTTCTTGGCCTCGGGTCTTGGCAAATTGCTCACGGGATGGTCGGCAGCGGCCTACCTTGAGGGCGTCAACGGTCCCTTGGCTGGCTGGTTTAACGCCTTGTCGGGGAGCGGATTTGTGGACGGGCTCAATGCATGGGGGCAACTTTTGATTGGGCTTGCGCTTGTGCTGGGTCTTGGCGTGCGCGCCGCGTCGTTCTTCGGGGTGATCTTGATGGCGCTCTACTACCTCGCCGGTTTTGCACAAAACACGACACACGGGTTGATTGAGGAACATGTGATCTACGCGCTGCTCTTTGTGGTGCTGGCTGCCTTCTCGGCAGGAAACGTTTTTGGACTCTCCTCGCGCGTGGCATCGAGCCGCTGGGGGAAGAGCCGGAAGTGGCTTCGCTTTGTTCTCTGATGGCGCGCGCGAGTTACAACGATTTATGCGTGACCCCATTGGATGGGTTCCTCGGAGCGCGCGTGCTATTGCGCGCGGACTTGGATGTGCCGGTCTGTGATGGTCAAGTGACGGGCGGGTGGGGGCGCGTGCGCTCGGCTGTGTGGACCATCAAACAGTTGCAGGCCGCCGGCGCACGGGTCATTGTCGTTGCCCATCGCGGGCGACCCAAGGGGGTCGAGCCGACATTGAGTTTGAAGCCCGTTGCGGCGCATGTGGTGGCAGAGTGCCAAGAGGGGACGGTTACGTTTGCTCCGCCCGAGCCGCATGAACGCTTGGTGGCGCGTACACAGGCCATGGCCAACGGCGATGTGATGATTTTGGAAAACGTGCGATTCCATCCGGGAGAGGAGAAAGACGATGACGCGTTTGCCAAGCAGCTTTCCGCGCTTGCCGATGTGTACGTCAACGACGCCTTTGGCACCTGCCATCGCGCGCATGCCAGCACGGTGGGCGTGCCGAGGCATCTCGATGCGTTTGCGGGTCCGACGATCTTCCGTGAGCTTGAAGCCCTCGAACCGCTCGTGGTTGGTGCGCGTCATCCGTATGTAGCGATCATTGGTGGAAAAAAAATTTCGTCCAAACTTCACGCCATGCAATCGTTGGTGGAAGAGGCCGACGCGTTCTTTACGGGCGGTGCCATCGCCACAACTTTCTTTGTGGCGCAGGGTCTTCCGGTAGGCGCATCAACCTACGAGCGCGACGACGTTGTGCACGCAGCGGCGTTGCTCAAGTCCGCTTCGATTCACTTACCCGAGGACGTTCTTGTCAGAACACCAGCCGGTGAATACGTGGTGCGTACGCCCAACGACATGACCCAAGAGGACGTGATTGTGGATATAGGCCCCGAGAGCGTGCGAGCGATGGCGCGCGCGGTGCGAAGCGCCAAGATGGTGGTGTGGAACGGCCCGATGGGCGTGGTGGAAGATGCCGCCTCTCGTGCCGGAACCGATGCGGTGGCGCACGTGGTGGCAGAACGTTCGCGCGGCGAAGTGTACGGCTGTGTTGGCGGTGGCGACACGGTAGGCATCTTGGAAACATTGGCGCTAACGGATTTTGTGGATCATGTGTCAAATGGTGGCGGCGCCATGTTAGAATACGTGGGACATCAACCACTGCCGGGGCTGGAAGTGCTCCGCGCGCACCATGGATATGCCCGACCACATTGATCAAGTACACGCCCACGAAATTTTAGACTCGCGCGGCAACCCCACGGTGGCCGTTTCGGTGCTGACCAAGAACGGAGCCATGGGGCATGCGGCGGTACCCTCGGGTGCCTCGACCGGTTCGCATGAGGCGTGGGAATTGCGCGATGGCGACACCAGGCGCTACGGCGGCAAGGGCGTAAAAAAAGCGTGTCGCAACATCAATCACACGTTGGCGCCGGCGCTGCGTGGAATGCGGGTGACCGATCAACGCGGGATTGATGAAGTGATGCGTCGCATAGACGGCACGGCGAACCTCAAACGTATGGGAGCCAACGCCATTCTTGGCGTCTCATTAGCGGTGGCGCATACGGCGGCCAAGGCCAAGCGCATGCCGCTGTACGCCTACTTGCGATGGACCTTCGATATTTTGGAAGAGGAATGGAAGTTGCCGGTGCCACTCATGAATATCCTCAATGGCGGTTCGCATGCCGACTCCAACATTGACATACAAGAGTTCATCATTGCGCCCACGGGATTCCGATCGTTTGCCCGTAGAGTGCGAGCGGGCTCGGAGATATTTCATGCGCTCGGCGATATCTTGCATGCGGATGGTTTAGACACCGATGTGGGCAATGAAGGCGGCTATGCGCCCGACCTTGGGAAGACCGAGGATGCGTTGGACTACATCATGCGCGCCATCAAGAAGGCCGGCTACACACCGGGCAAGCACATCCGACTGGGTCTGGACGTTGCCGCCAATGAATTCTACGACGCCAAGAAAGACCGCTACATCATGAAGACCGATCGGCGCAAGATGACCGACGAGGACATGATGAACTTGCTTGAGGAGTGGGTGGATCGCTACCCGTTCCTCTCCATCGAAGACGGGCTGCAAGAGGACAAATGGGTGGCGTGGGAGGAGTTGACGCGTCGGCTCGGCAAAAAGATCTACTTGATTGGCGACGATCTGTTTGCCACGAACGTGGAGCGGCTGCAAGAGGGGATTGATCGCTCGGTGGCCAACGCGATTTTGATCAAGCCCAACCAGATCGGGACGCTCACCGACACGGTGCGCGCCATCCAACTCGCGCAAAAGAACGGGTACAAGGTGGCGGTGTCGCATCGCTCCGGGGAGACCACGGACACGACGATTGCCGACCTGGCGGTGGCGGTGAACGCCGACTTCATCAAGGCCGGCGCGCCCTCGCGTTCCGAACGGCTCGTAAAGTACAACCGCCTGATGGAGATCGAAGAAGAATTGAATCGCTGATTGTGCCCAACGCCGCCACAAAACGACCAAAGCCATTGGTGCTCTTGGTGTTGGATGGATGGGGCGTAGCGCCCGAAGACCAGGGCAATGCGATTGCCATGGCCAAGACACCCTCCATGGATCTGTTGACTGCGACCTATCCCTCCATGCCGCTCAAGGCCTCGGGCGAAGCGGTGGGATTGGGGTGGGGGAGTATGGGCAACTCCGAGGTGGGGCACCTGACCATCGGCGCCGGGCGCGTGTACTACCAATCGCTGCCGCGGATTGACCACGCGATTGAGCAGGGCGATTTTCAAACCAACCCGGCGTTTTTGAAAGCGATCAAGCATGTGAGTGCTTCAGACGGCACCATGCACCTATGCGGATTGGTTTCCAATGGCGGCGTGCACGCGCATGTCAACCATCTCTACGCGCTGCTCGATCTCATGAAAGCGAATGACGTGGAGAAGGTGGCGGTGCACGCAATGCTCGATGGTCGCGATACACTCTACAATGCGGGCTATGGATTCATCGAATCGCTGATCGGTCGGATGAAGGAGGCCGAGGTGGGGGAGCTGGCCACCATCAGTGGGCGCTTCTTTGCCATGGATCGCGACAACAAGTGGGACCGGACCGAGAAGGCCTACAACGCCATGGTGCATGGCGCGGGGGAGACGGCGGAGGATGCGCTGGAGGCCATCAAGGCGAGTTATGCCAAGGAGGTGTATGACGAACAGATCGTGCCAACGGTGATGGTACGAGATGGCAAACCCATAGCGACCGTGAAGGAAGGCGACGCGATCATTGTTTTCAATTTTCGCCCCGACCGTGCGCGGCAGCTCACACGCGCCTTGACGCTACCGACCTTTGATGCGTTTGCGCGCGAACCGTTGCAGGGTGTGCTCACGGTCACGATGATGGAGTATGAGAGCGGGTTGCCTGTCGCAGTGGCATTTTCACCCGAAGTGGTGACCAAGGGGCTTGCGGAGGTGATCTCCAACACGGGGCTTACACAATTGCATGTGGCCGAGACGGAGAAGTATGCGCACGTGACATTCTTTTTCAACGGCACGCGCGAGGCGCCGTTCCCCGGAGAGGAGCGGGTGATGGTGCCCTCGCCCAAGGTGGCGTCCTACGACGAGACGCCGGCTATGAGCGCCGAGGTGGTCTGCGACGAGGTGGTGAAGGCGGTGCGTGGCGAGGCGTTTGACGTGATTGTGGTCAACTTCGCCAATCCCGACATGGTGGCACATACAGGGAACGTGGAGGCCACCAAGGCGGCGTGCGAGGTGACCGATGCGTGCATCGGGCGGATTGTGGAGGCCACGCTGGCCAAGAACGGCGTGTGTGTGATCACCGCCGACCATGGCAACGCCGAGGAGATGTCCAACCTCACTACGGCGCAGATGGACAAGGAACACAGCACAAATCCGGTGCCATTGATCATCGTCGGTAATGCCTATGCGGGGCAGCCGTCGCTGGTTGGCGAAGTGCCCAACCATGACTTGAGCTTAGTATCGCCCGTGGGGGTGCTGGCCGACGTGGCGCCGACGATCCTTCACATCCTCGGCATTCCCCAGCCGTCTTCCATGACGGGGCAGACACTGATCGTTTAGGGGCAATAATGACAATGACAAGTCAAAGGCAAAGTCAAATGCAAAAAACAAGTTGACTTGCTGTTTACATTTACTTTTGACTTGGAATTGTCATTGTCGTTGTCTTTATGAAAATGCTTCCCATGCTCGCCTCTCTCGACCACAACCTTTCCCTCGCTCTCTACCGCTTCACCAAGCAACACGCGACGGTGCGGCAAGTTGCTCGGGTGTGCGCGAGTGTTTTGATCTGGGCATTGGCGGCGATGATTGTAGGATCGCTGACCGTGACGAGTGCGTTGCTCGGGTTGCCCATCTTGGTCGGTGCGTTTTTCACCGGCCACATTGTCAATGCCATCATTGAGCATTTTCGTTGGCGCGAACGGCCGTACAAAACGCATCACTTCGAACCCTTGATTAGCCAGCGGTGGCTGCACGGGTCGTTTCCCTCCGACCACGCCATGATGGCCGCGGTGCTCGCCGCCGTCTGGGTTGGTATGGGAGGCGCATGGCCGGCACCGGTGATCGCTACCGCACTCTTGGTCGGCCTCGGCCGAATCCTCGTCGGTGTGCACTACGTGAGCGACATCGTCGTCGGCCTCGCCACAGGGGCTGCTGCCTCCCTGCTGTTTCTTCTGATTTTCTGAAGTGGACGTAGCGTGCTACGTCCCTACGCCAGATACCCGAATACCCCGAATACTCGAATACTTGAATACTTTTGTTATACTCTCCCCACTATGAAAATGATCCTGTTTGCCGGTGGGGCGGGCACGCGCTTGTGGCCGTTGAGCCGCAAGGCCATACCCAAACAGTTTGCGCCCTTTTTTGAGGGTCGCTCCACGCTCCAGTTGGCGGTGGACAGGGTGGCGCCTTTTGGCATCCAAAACCTCTACATCTCCACGCGGGAGGACTACGCGCCGTTGGTGCAGGCACAGGTTCCCGCACTCCCCAACGATCACCTCTTATGCGAGCCCACGCGTCGCGACTTGGCGGCGGCCGTGTGCTTGGCGCTGTTGCGACTCAAGCAGCGTGGCGTGCACGGCACGGTGGCGATTCTGTGGTCGGATCACCTCATGCAACATCCGGATCGCTTTGCGTCGGCATTGCAAACGGCCGAGGAGCTTTTGGAACATGATCGCGAGCGCCTGATCTTTCTTGGCGAGCGTCCGCGGTTCGCCAATCACAACTTGGGCTGGATTCACACCGGTGCTCGTCGAGACGACGGGTCGCATGCCTTCCTTGGGTGGAAGTACCGTCCCGAACTTTCGGAGTGTGTGCGCATGCATGAAAGCGGCGAATGGCTGTGGAACCCGGGCTACTTTGTGTTTGACGCGGATGTTGTCCTCGGTCTCTATGCGGTGCACCAGCCTGCCATGCTTCATGCTCTCCAAGAAGCTGTGACGCATCCCGAGCGGCTGCCCGAGATCTATGCATCGTGCGAGGTGATGCACTTTGATCAGGCGATTCTGGAAAAGATCAGTCCGTCGCAAGCCGTGGTGCTCCCCGTCTCCATGGGGTGGAGCGACCCGGGAACGCTTTATGCCATGAAGGAGGCGCTGGCACCGAGCACCGAGGCCAATGTGCACGTGGGCAATGTGATTGACCATGGCTCGCGCGATGGCTTTGTGTACAATGAGTGTGACGATCAAACCGTGGTGACGGTGGGGTTGGATGGTGTGATTGTGGTCAATACACCAGATGCGGTGCTGGTTTGCCACAAAGACGCGGTGCCCGACATTAAGCCAGTACTGGCGCGACTGGAGGCGGAGGGATTGGATCATCTTTTGTAGTATGTTCGCGATGCAAAAACCAGCGTGGCGCTTGGCTCGAGGCAGGGTCATAGGCATGATCGTGCTGGTGATTGTGGTCGTCGTTGTACTTTTAGGCCTTGCGGCTGTCTATGGCGGCTCGCCGGAGGAGGGGACGGCGCCGATTGTGATTGACATTGCACCCGGCGCGTCGGTGAAAGAGGTTGCCGCGCAATTAGAGGAAGCCGACCTTATTTCTTCGCCCACGTGGTTTCGTTTTTATGGTCGTGCTACCGGTCGCGCACGACGAATCCAAGCGGGGCAGGTGGAGATTGTGCCAGGGACCGATGCCGCTGGAATCTTTTTACTTCTCTCGAGCGCCGGTGTGGCGGAAAAAGAAGTGACAATCATTGAAGGGTGGACGCTCAAGGATATCGACGCCATGTTGGTCGAGGAGGAGATTGCTGCCGAGGGGGAGGCGGTGGCACTCGGGCTCGATCCGGGACTGCGACAGGCCTACCCATTCTTGGTGGAGATCCCAGAAGGGCTCGATATTGAGGGCTATCTTTTTCCCGACACGTATCGAGTGTTTGCGGATGCGACGACGACCGAAGTGCTCTCCAAGGTGCTCGACGAGTTTGAGGACAGAGTGGCGGATCGTCGTGCCGAGGAGATTGCGGCGAGCGGGCGATCGCTTTTTGAGGTGGTGACGATTGCGTCAATTCTCGAACGAGAGGTCCGGCACCCGGACGACATGAAGATGGTCTCCGACATCATCCGCCGTCGGTTAGAGCTTGGCATGGCGCTGCAGATGGACTCTACTGTCAACTATCTAACCGGCAAGAAAACGCCGGGCATCTCCTTGGCCGACCGAGAGATCGATTCCCCCTACAATACCTACAAGTACCCCGGGCTACCGGCGGGACCTATCTGCAATCCGGGCGAGGCCGCCATCGACGCAGCCCTTGACCCCAAGCCCAATCCGTACCTCTTCTTTTTGACCACCCCTGACGGCGAGGTTGTCTACGCCCGCACCAACGACGAGCACGCGGCAAATAAGGCAAAGTATCTCCGGTAACATGGCAACGAGGCACCGCTTATGATAGATTGACGATGTATGCGCCTCACTGCGTCACAAAAAAAGCGACTGACCGTGCTCTTGCAACAAGAGCCGAGCTTGGCGGGGGTGTTTTTGTTTGGGTCGCAGGCGAAGGGGACGGCGGGACTTTTGTCGGACGTAGACGTGGCGGTGGTGTTTCGATCGAGCGTTCCGGTCAAGAAACGAGCGCGTGTTACCCGAGACCTGTTTATTAAAGCTGCGCGCATGCTTGGCACCGATCACATAGACCTGTTTGATGCGGCGGCCGTGTCCTCCGTGCTCCTTCGCTATAATGCCTTGGTGCATGGCACGCTGCTCTTTGCCGCCGATGCCTCGGCCGTTCACGCGGCACGGTTTCGCGCCGTGCAGGACTATGAGGACTTCCGTCCGCACCTTGTGACGCAAGAACGCTTAATTAAACGCAAAGTTGCTGCGTATGGCTCCCGTTGACCGTGGGGCGGTCGCTCAGAAATTGATTCGCCTGGATCGGGTGATCGCTGAACTGCAAGACATTGGCAAAACCTCGCGGAAGGATTTTGTACGGAATGAACGGCTGCAAGCGGCCACCGAGCGCTATTTTATCCTCGGCATTGAGATCATTACGGACATTGGCAATCACCTGCTCGTTGAGCTGGCTGGCAAGGGTGGCCATTCCTATGAGAGCATCATCGAGGATTTGGGACGTGCCGGGTTGGTCTCGCCCGCTTTGGCCAAGCGCAATGCCGGTATGGCACGGTTTCGCAATCTGCTGGTGCATGTCTATGAAGTGACCGAGCCGGAGCTGGTGTATGGCTACCTCAAGAAGGCACCCAAGGAGTTCCGCGCCTTTGCAAAAAGTTTCAGTCGGCACCTCAAGGGCTGATTCCTTTGGTCTTCAAAAACGAAACCCTGGCCGTGTAGGGCACAATCCGGGCTCGTTCGTTGCGCTAAATTCTTGAAACCAATAGGCAAAAACTCCAATAAAACGGTTGTTTTACGCCCGTGCTATAATCCGCCCATGAATATCAACTACGGCGACGCGTTGAATGCCGAGCAGCTTCGCGTGGTGGAGCAGGGCGATGGGCCGACGTTGGTTCTGGCGGGGGCGGGGTCGGGAAAGACACGCACGATTATCTATCGCGTGGCATGGCTGTTGGAGCAGGGCGTGGATCCGAGCGAGATCTTGCTTGTGACGTTTACCAACAAGGCGGCACGGGAGATGACAGACCGCCTCCAAGCATTGCTCGGTCGCCACCCATCGGAACTTTGGGCGGGCACCTTCCACTCCATCGCCAACCGCGTGCTGCGCCAACACGCTCACGCGCTGGGTTTTGCTCCCAACTACACCATTCTCGACCAAGACGACAGTAAGTCGCTCATCAAAGCTCGTGTGAAGGCGGCCAAAGTCCCCGCTACCAACAAACGCTTCCCGTCGCCCGCGGTCTTGCAGAGCATCTTGAGCTATGCGCGCAATGCCTCGCTGCCCATCCCCGATGTTCTGGACCGTCGCTGGCCGGGCTTTGCGGAATGGACGGGGGAGATTGAGGGCATTGCGGAGAGCTACGAGCGCATCAAACGGGAGTCCAATGCCATGGACTTTGATGATTTGCTGCTGCACTTTCATACCCTCTTGGCGGAGCACCCGGCAGTGGAGCGCCAACTTGCCCATCGCTTCCGCTACATTTTGGTGGACGAGTACCAAGACACCAATGCGCTGCAGGCCACCATCGTTGCGCGGCTGGAGGCGGCGCACCACAACATCTTTGTGGTGGGCGACGACGCGCAGAGCATCTATTCGTTTCGTGCGGCTGACATTCAAAATATTCTGCGCTTCCCCAAGATGTTCCCGAACACCAAGACGTTTCGTCTGGAGGTCAACTACCGCTCCACGCCCGAGATCCTGGCGCTGGCCAACGAGTCGATTGCACAAAACACCGCGCAGTTTGAAAAGGTGTTGCGCACAGGCAATGGTTCGGGAGCCAAGCCGCGACTGGGGAGTTACGCGAGTGCATCGCAAGAGGCGCTGTCCGTGGCGCGGGGGCTGATGGTGCAGATGCGCCGTGGGGTGGATCCGCGCGAGTTGGCCGTGCTTTTCCGGGCGGCGTACCAGTCCCAGGCGCTCGAGTTTGAGCTCATGAAAAACGGCATCCCTTACGAATATCGCGGCGGCATGCGCTTTTTTGAGCGGGCACATATCAAGGACGCCATTGCGTTTCAACGCGTGGTGGAAAATCCCAAGGACACCGCGGCGTGGCTGCGAATCTTGGGGATGCAGGTGGGCATTGGGCCGGCGATGGCGGAGAAGGTGGTCGCGCTCGTGCAGGGGAAGATGCCTCAAGAGTGGCTCTCCGATGAGATCGAAGCTGGGTTGCCGGTGCGCGCCAGATCCGGGTGGGCGCAGGCGCGTGGCATGCTGCGATGTGCGATTGATCATGGATCCATGGCGGAGCAGATCCGCGCGCTGCTTGGCACGGGGTACGTGGACTACTTGGAGCATCAATTTACCAATGCGTCGGATCGGTTGATGGATATAGAGCAGCTGGCTACGTTTGCGGAAACATACACTGACCGCGCCAAGTTTTTGGAAGACGTCTCGCTCACCGATGAGTTTGGCGCCACCATGGATCAAGGCGCGCGCCGCTTTGAGCCGCGACCGGTGCTCTCCACCATCCACCAAGCCAAGGGATTGGAATGGGATGTGGTGTACATCATCTCTCTTTCCGACGGAGCGTTCCCGAGTCGGCGCGCTATGGACTCGGATGAGGACATTCAGGAGGAGCGGCGGCTGTTTTATGTAGCGGTCACCCGTGCGCGTAAGTCGCTTTCTCTTTCCTACGCTATGACCGGCATGGGCGAACAGGCCTATGGCGTCATGCCTTCCATGTTCATCCAAGAGTTGTCCTCCGGGTTGTTGGAGCGGGAGGAGCGCGCGGTGATTGCCTCACCCCGTTTCTCGCGATACGATGCGGTCAGCCAAGGTGACTTTGTGGCGTGGGAGCCGGTGATTGCCCTGGAGGAGAGCGATTTGCCACCTAGGGAGCGAAGGTCGTCAGGGTACTTGGGAACCTACTAAGTCGTTGCGAGGAGAGATCCCTCGGTAAACTCGGGACAGGCTCCGCAATCTCTACCAGTATGGACTACGGTCAACAATCGGTTGAGCTGCACAAAAAGTTTGGTGGGAAGATTTTTACGGGGGTTCCGTTTGAGATCAATGATCGCGATGCGCTCTCGGTGGCCTACACGCCGGGCGTAGCCGAGCCCTGCCGCGTGATTGCGCGGAGTCCGGAGCGCGTGTTTGATCTCACGGTTAAGGGGCATACGGTGGCGGTGGTCACGGATGGGTCGGCGATTTTGGGGCTGGGCAACTTGGGGCCGGCCGCGAGCATTCCGGTCATGGAAGGTAAGGTGGCCTTGTTCAAGCGGTTTGCAAACGTGGACGCGTTTCCCATCGCGCTGGCCACACAAGATGTGGACGAGATCGTGGAGACAGTGAAGCATATCGCGCCGGTGTTTGGCGGGATTAACTTGGAGGATATTTCGGCTCCGCGTTGCTTTGAGATTGAGCGTCGCTTGATTGAAGAGCTTGATATTCCCGTGCTGCACGACGATCAACACGGCACGGCGATTGTGGTTTTGGCAGGGCTCACCAACGCGCTCAAGGTTGTGGGCAAGTCCATCGACGACATCTCGGTGGTGGTGCATGGCGCGGGTGCGGCGGGCATTGCGGTCTCACACCTGTTGCATGCCGCCGGCGTTCCCGATATTGCGGTGATCGACAGTAAGGGAGTGATTACCCTTGGCCGCGCCGACTCCAACCCCTACAAAGAAGAAGTGGCCGCGTACAATACCGGTGGGCGCACGGGCACACTGGCAGAGGCGATCAGGGGGGCGGACGTGTTCATTGGGGTGTCGGTGCCGCGGGTGCTGACCACCGCAATGGTGCAGACTATGAAGTCTGGTGCAATCGTTTTTGCCATGGCCAACCCCGACCCCGAGATCATGCCCGAGGACGCAAAGGCAGGTGGAGCGGCGTGCGTGGCCACGGGGCGTAGCGATTATCCCAATCAAATTAACAATGCTCTGGCGTTCCCCGGGCTTTTCAAAGGGGCTCTTGCCGCTCGCATTCCTAAGTTCACGGCCGAGATGAAGGTGGCGGCAGCGCGAGCCATCGCCGATATGGTGCCCGCGCCAACGGTGGACAAAATTGTCCCGTCGCCGTTTGAACCCGGGCTGGCCGATGTGGTTGCCGGTGCGGTACAATCGGTGCAGCTATGAGAAGGCGCACCACGCGCGAGTGGAGTAAGGCATCGGGGCGGTCCACCGGGATCCGGGGAGCGCGGCGGTCTTCGCGCTGGAAGCGTGTGGCGGCATTTGGAGGGTTGTTGCTGGTGGCGTTCTTGTTTGGGCGGTCATTTGGTAAAGATGAGGCACCCTCGGAGATGGTGGAAGATGAGTTGCCTGTGCTGGATGTGGGCGGCGTGCCATACGAACCGCAGACGCTCGACCAAATTCTCTCGGGCACCACGGTTACGGTGCCGTTGAACGATCCGATTGTGTTGGATGAGACCGCAGAGGCCGAGGCGGATATTGCTCAAGATACCGCCACGGTGGAAGTGGACGAGACCGCGCGTGAGGCCGCGCTGTTGGGTGTGGGAGATGGACATGGTTCTGGCACGGCCACGTCGCAATTTGTAGACGGTACTTTCCGTCATGTGGTCGTAGCCACGCTCCCTAGCCCTCCCGAGGGGTATGCCTACGAAGGATGGCTGATTCGCTCCAAGCCATTTGATTTCTTTTCTTCCGGCCGACTGATTCAACATGCAGATGATCTGAAGTGGTACTTGTTGTTGGAGTCGAGCCAGGATCGCGGCGATTACAAGAAGGTGGTGGTGACTCTTGAGCCCGCCGACAACAATCCCGCGCCGGCAGATCACGTATTGGAGGGGGTGTTTGAGTGAGCATGGTAGATCAAGTCAAAATCGTGGTGACGGTGCCAGAGACGGATGCTGACGCTGTGCGTGAGGCAATAGGCAAGGTCGGTGCCGGGCGCATTGGCAACTACGAGTTTTGCAGTTTTTCAAGCAAAGGTGACGGTCGTTTCCGCCCACTCGATGGTGCTCATCCGGCGATCGGTTCTATTGGCGAGCTTGAACACGTCGCAGAGGAACGTATCGAGGTCTCCTGCTCACGCGAGATCGTGCCAAATGTTGTTGCGGCCATTCGATTGGCGCACCCATACGAAGAGCCGGTGATTGATGTTTACCAACTGACTTGATTTTCAACAGGTTGCTAGATTTGATGATCAAAGTGAAATCCGCTGGCGCGTTCGTGGAGGGGAGTGCTCGAGAGAGCGCTTAAAGGCTTCCATGCGTCGGTACCGTAGCGACGGCGGAGGGTGTCGAGAGCTGGCAGAAGGCGAGTGCGCTTCTGCTGTTTTTGTTCTGTGGGCTGTTGCGTATGTGCAGTGACCAGCTGGATGGCTGTGATGCCAATGAGTCGTACTGGCCCTTGCTCATGTTGGGCAGCCACGATCGGCCACGCCTCATGAAAGAGGGTCAGCCCATCCTGTGTGAGGGCATCTAATATCCTGTGATGTGATGTGAACGTCAGAGCATCGCTGCGCAGGGTAATGACACAAGCTCTTGCAGAGAGTTGATGTTTACGAAGACGCCACGCTACATTTTCGCAAAGAAGTACATATGTTGCTCGCACTGTGGCGATGTCGCGATCATGGTGGGGAAGAGTATAGCAATGACTGATGGATTTTGGAGGCCCCGTGTCTTCGTAAACTTCCGTTTGCCCCTGACCCCTCGCCGCCGTGTAGAGAAACGTTCCATACTGTTTGAAATGGTGTATGAGCGTGGGGAGCGGATAGGTACGCAACTGCAGTACAGAAAAGATCCCCAACCCTTTCAAGCGTCGTACAATACGCGGGCCGATGCCCGGGATGTCTGCAAGCGATCGCGTATCTAAGAACGCTTCTTGATCTTCTGGCCGCACCAATGTGAGTCCGTTTGGTTTCTCTGCGCCCGACGCCATTTTGGCCACGAGCGTGTTGGAGGCGATGCCGATGGAGACACCCACATGTGGCCCAATCTCCTTGGCGACTGCTTGACGAATGCACAGAGCAATGCCAACGGCTCCCATCCAGTCCTGTGCCGCATCGGTGACGTCAATATAGGCCTCGTCTATAGAGGTCTGTGCCACCCGAGACGCGTAGCGTTCTAAAATAGCAAGCAGGCGATCGGTCATTTGGCTGTACTTGCGCGGGTCGCCATTGACCATGAGGAGTTCCGGACAGATGCGCTGTGCTTCCCAGACGCTCATGGCGGTTTTGACTCCCCGATTTTTCGCCTTATAAGAAGCCGTTGTAACTACACTCGGTTTATCTGACTTGCCACCGACGCCAATGGCTCGATTACGCAAAAACGGATTTGCCTGTTGTTCTACACTCGCAAAGAACGCATTGAAGTCCACGTGCATGAGGATGTTCATACCGAGTGGGCGGCCGCATTAAGAGTCGGAGTACATTTCCATAAGGCGCCATTGGAGAGAGGACGTGTCGAATTCCAGTTTGAAGTAGTTGGTCTGGTCGGAGACCGAAAAGTAGAACAGCTGCCGCTCGCCCTGACTGGTGTGGTGCACCATGTTCACCGATCGGATGGGGTAAAGACGCTTATTCCAATAGATGGCGCGCGGCACCACGCGCGTGCCACAGAAATCAACCCGAACCTCTACGGGTTCATTGATGCTCTCGATGGTCATAAGGTGTTGGCTACCAACGAGTGATGCAATGGCGGCAAATGCTGCTGTGGAGACCGAGACCATTCGTTGAAGCATCAAAAACCTGTCGCACGGAGACGAGTTATTCGACTCTCGTTCGTTCTGTGGTGACAGATATTCGCTCCACACCTCCGGATACGACCCCCGTCAATCCTGAAGTGTGAGCAAATAAGTGCGACAGGTTATCGTGCCTTCCTGTGTCGTCCATGCTTCGACACAGGGCGCTGTCTACATGGATCCGTCGGGCACACGGTGCTCCTGTGACGGTGAGACAGGACTCTGTTTCGAGATGCGTGTTTTGGGCGTAACTAAGGAAGATGACTATGCAGGCTGAAAGCGGCGGATGACGGCACGCACGACTCCTTGGATAATGACGTCTCGGACGTAAATGGGATTCATGGTCTTATTGGCTGGTTGCAAGCGGATACGTTTTTCTTCTTTGTAGAATCGTTTAAGGGTGGCATGCGTATTGTCGAGCAGTGCCACGACGACGTCGCCATTATGAGGATAATTGTTGCGCTCAACGACCACGTAGTCGCCATCCAAAATGCCATCTTCAATCATGGACTCTCCTTTTACCCGCAAAACATAGGAGTTGAGCTTGTCCACCACAAAGTCGGCTGGGACGGCAATAGAATCGTTTGTTTCAATGGCTTCGATGGGTGCTCCAGCAGTGATAAGACCGGCAAGAGGTAGGATGGCGACACGTGGATTGAATGCTTCCTCCGGTTCCACGATCTCGATAGAACGAGCCAACCCTGCCTCCCCGCTCTCAAGAAAGCCCTTTTCTACAAGAGCTTGAACGTGTTGGTACGCCGTTGCGGGAGATGACAGACCAAAGTGTTCCGCGATTTCACGATAAGAGGGGGCATATCCCTCGGTTCCGACAAATTGTCTGATGAATGTGAGAACCTGTGCTTGTTTTTTTGTGGGGGCCATACGAGTGAGTGTTCGTAAGTTGTTTGTAGTATAACCGAACAAAGTACGAACGCAATGGGGTGGCTGTGGATAAGTGCTGTCTATGGTAAAATGTGGACAACATATTTAACTGTTGGTCTCTGCTTCTTAATCGGCGACGATCAATAAACAAAACGTCTATGAAAATTTTTGCTCAATTTGTTTCAAGCCTTATTGGTGGCCTATTGCTAGGCATAATCGGTCTAATAATCGGTGCTGTCATTGGCGGCAATTTCGGCTTTCCTGCGTTTGGCGGAAACGTTGGCTACGAATCGGGAGGAGTATTTTTTGGCATTGTGGGTATTTCGCTCGGAAGCCTACTCGGGATCGTGAGCGCGAAAAAGAAACAGAATGAGGAATATGAATATTTCATAGCCTCAATTGCCGTCATCATCATGATTTCCATTGGGGTTATTATCTTCGATTACAATCTGTCACTCGCCATAGGATTCACGATACTTTTCATGCCACCCGTTGTATTGACAGCGATAACAAATTGGCAAATATTTTTCAAGAAATTCAATGCAAAGATATGATTGGAAACGAACCGCGAATGTTTTCAAGAGAAGAACGCACACATAGAAAAATAAACACCTCACCCGGGAGTAGGGTGGGGTGCCGTGAGCGGGATGGTGCTGTGGAGACCCTGGGTCACCACTTGTATACGTTCACTCCGAGCAGACCGGTGAGCTCGTCTATCAGATCGTTCGGAGTGACGATGTTGAAACCGGCGCTCATCCACGACAGGATGAAGCCCGCCGTGTCCACATCACCGGCTCCATCGGCACACATGGGTGCTGGGAGCGACAGCGCACTGCCCGCTACATGGAACAGCTTATGGTGGGTATCCAACCCACTTCCGCCCACGATCAGTAGAGGCTGCTCATCGCCCCCATCGCGCCAGTACATGAACTTGTAGGCGCGTTGGTGCCAGGGTATCTCCTCCCGGCTGCGGAGACCCTGGATGTGCTGCGCCGACACGTACTCCTCCACACCCTCATACGTGACCCACAGGGCTCGTGCCTTTTTCATTTGTGACCTCCTCTGTCTAAGACATCTCTTGCGTACCACACATCAGCGCTGCTTGTCCAACAATACCGCGTCAAATCAAAAGAGGACCCCTTGGTGGTCCTCTCGATGTTCCTACTCCGCGCGGCCTTCCAACTCTACTCGGACGCTGTCGGAGGCATTGTCGGCCTCGGGTTCCTCAACGGTCGGAGTTTCCGATGACACCGTGGACTCTTCGATCTGGACCTCTTCGGTCGCGGGTGTCTCTTCCACCGGCGCGGTGGCCTCGGGCACGTTGCTCTGGAGCAGGAATAAGATCACGGCAACCACAACGATAATCCCCACAATCCACACCCATCCATGGGCGGCTTGCCCGTGAGGCGCATGATCGTGCCGGCACGTGTCATTGCACACATGCCCTTGCTCATCTTGTTGCATATACGAGGGTTACGAATAATCCCCCTAACGGTTTAGAACCAGTATGGCCGCTTCTTTGCAGGAGGGCAAGTTCATGCTAAGGTGCCGCGCGTATGGTGAAGGTGGCCGAACAGGTGCTTGCGGGGCACCCGGATAAAATTTGTGATCAGGTGGCCGATGCGATCGTGGATGAGTTTTTGCGTCGGGACGACAAGGCGCGCCTTCATATTGAAGTGTTTGCGGGGCATGGGGCGATGATGATTTCTGGCGACGTGGACTCTCGTGCGGACTTTGACTGCTCAGCGATTGCCAAGCGTGTGTACAAGGATACTGGGTATGAAGATGAGGTGGAGCCGTTTGTACATCTGGGTTCGCCCGAGCGCGAATGGGCGCCGTTGGTATCCAAGGGTGCGGCCTGTGATCAGGTGATTTGTCATGGGTTTGCCACAGCGGCTACACGCGAGATGCTGCCGCTGTCGGTGGTGTTTGCCCAGGCGCTTGCGCGACAGTTGGATGAGGCGCGCCGACACGACGACAAGATGCGATGGCTCAAGCCCGACGGACGCGTGTTGGTGGCCTGCGAGGGCAACAAAGTGACGCATGTGGTGATCTTTTGCGAGCATGATGCAGGCGTCAAGGTACAGGAGGTGCACAATGGGATGCTTGAGAAAGTGATTCGGCCCGTGGTGGGGGCGTTGGACAATGTCAAATTGTTTGTGAATCCGGCGGGGCCGTTTACGCGCGGCGGACTGTCGTGTGCGGCCGGGCAGTCTGGGCGGCGGAGCGCCGGTGATTTGTACGGTGGCCTCGTTCCCCACGGCGACATAGGTTTGTCCGGCAAGGGACCCGACCACCCGGCGCGCGCGGGCAGCTACATGGCTCGGCACATAGCCAAGTCGTTGGTGGCTTCCGGCAAAGCACGGCAGGCGCTGGTCAAACTGGTCTACATCATTGGTCGCGCGGATCCCATCATCGTAGAAGCGATTGGCGACAACGGGGCGGACATCACCCCTCTCCTGCGCGAGACGTTCGATGTTTCCATTGAGGCGATCGTCAAAAAGTTCAATCTCCGCAAACCCATCTACCAACCTCTCGCCACTTATGGCCATGTGGGCCGCGAGACCGCTTGGGAGGTGCCAACGGTGTTGACTTGACGAGGAGAGGCCATCCATGTTTTTATAGAGGTAGTATGAATCAACGGTATACCCAACACGCCATCGGCATGTCCGATATCAAGGTTGTGCGAATGCGGCGAGGGTGTTGATGTTGACGATAGAGAGAAGTCGGCACGCCCTTGCCGCATGGTGCTGCAGGGGCGTTTTGATTTCTACACAAGGAGTACAAGATGTCCGATGCAGTGGTTTTCTTGCGGGGGAAGCGGGTGTACCTGCGGCCCATGGAGCTCGAGGATACTGAGCGTACCGTGCGGTGGATCAACGATCCCGAGACGCGGCGGTGGCTGGGTAATGTCTGGCCCTTAAATCAGGTGCGTGAGCGCGTGTGGATCGAGGAGAAGTACAAGGAGCGTCCGGCGCATGACCTGACGCTCGCCATCGTGCTCACGGAGGGTGACATGCATATCGGTAATCTCGGTCTGCACCAGATTGACTGGGTGAATCGGCTGGCGGTCTCGGGCATGCTGATCGGAGAGGCGGATGCGCGTGGCAAGGGGTACGGTCCGGAGGCCAAGGAGCTCTTGCTCGGCCATGCCTTCAACACGCTGGGTCTTATGCTGATCGAGGCCGGTGCGTTCGAGTGTAACATGGCTTCGCGCCGCTCGCTCGAGAAGAGTGGCTATACCTACGAGGCCACGCTGCGTCGGCGCTTCTGGCGCGAGGGGCAGTGGTGTGGAGAATGCGTGTTCTCCATCACGGCCGAGGAGTGGCGCGCGCGGCAGCCCAAGGAATAGAGCTAGTAAACTCGGGGTCCTCCGTCTGGAGCACCCCGCTTATTTTCCCCCTATAGAATATTGTTCGTTCTAGTAGTACTAGAATACCAGCATTCCAGTAACCTGGCTGGGTTTTTCTCGTATAGAGCTCGGTGATGCGCCTAAACAAAAAACTCACCGGGGTGAGAAAAGTGTTTCACTGACTCTGCCCGGTGCTGTTATACTTCTCGCATGTTGACGCACAAACATCGCGCCCAATGGATGGCGCCTGCGCTGATCGTGGTCTTGATCGCCGTTATGGTTGGTGCGCTCTTGTTTTTGAATGAGGAGCCGGAGCATCGTCGTTTTGTGAGTACGGATGGAGTTGTGACCGTGGAGGGCCTGTTCCCGTCCGGGGTGACACTCAACATCGCCGAGGACAAAGGCGCATCGCTGACACCATGGACGGCTGTGGTGGGCTCCGTGTACGTGATCGAACCTGATGACGTGGTGCTGCCCTCGTCGGTTGCCATCACCTTCTGCTCGTTCTGTGCTACACGCCCGGCGGGAATCGATGACTTGTTTGAGCATGCCTATATCGGCTCCTACGATGCCGACCGCGGCCTGTGGATCCCGCTCGAGTCGGAGCGAGACAAAGCGACGATGGTGATCTCCACCCAAACGACTCACTTCTCTCACTGGGCGTTGCTTTATAAGAATGTGATCGCGTCATCTGCGGACAAGGAGGCGCTCATCAACGATGCCTTGGAGGCGGCACCAACCAATGCCAACGCCTACTCGATTGATCTCGCCTACGCCACGGTGGAAGGTGACTTTGTGCTACTTGAGGAGGGCGTAGCGGCGGATCGTTGTGAGGAAACCGTTGTCGGCCGCACAGAGCGCGTCACGACGGTGCTCGATCGCCCATCCACGATAACAACCGTGAGCGGAGGGCGGTCGGCCACGCTTCGGGCACTTATCCACTGGGAGACTGGGTTGCCGTGTCCGGATTTGCTACAATAGAAACACTATGGTCAACAAAACAAACACGCCTCGTCCTAAGTCGTCCCCAAAGCCGGTACGCGTGGCGCCAAAACATCGGCCTATGCAAACGCCGGCAAACGTGTGTGTGAACTGCGCGCCCATTGGGCACACGGAAGTGATGGCCATGCTCTTGGTGGCGGTCTTTGGTCTGGTGGCGGTCACCTCTATGGCCATGTATCGCCTCAACGAGCAGCGCGCACAGTTGGAGGCGCAACAAGACCGGATCGCCGAACTCGAAGCGTCCGTGCTCTAGGTTCACCAACACTGCCTCCGGGCGGTG
>CAZWSS010000004.1:17917-20005 GCA_964636795.1 uncultured Gammaproteobacteria bacterium | reverse complement strand
CCTTGCTCGGGCTGGCGGAACATTGGCGGCGCCAGAACATACCGGTTGATTTGGTGTGGGTGGGAACCGTGCGAGGCCCGGAAGCGGGTGTGGTGGCCGCACAGGATATTCGTTTTGTTTCGATCGCGAGCGTGAAGTTTCCGCGCTACCTTTCCTTGTACTGGCTGGCGGTGCCGTTTTTGATGGCCTATGCGTTGGTGGAAGCGTGGAACCTGCTACGCCATGAACGCCCCGATGTGATTATCACCGCCGGCGGCTATGTGAGCGCACCGCTGGTGATTCTCGGCCGATTTATGGGCATTCGAAGTTGGGTGCATCAACAGGACTTGGTGCCGGGGCTTGCCAACAAGGTCATGGCGCGGTTTGCTTCCAAGGTGTCGGTGACGTTTGATGAAAGCAAGGTGGCGTTTCCACCGCGCAAGACGATCACCACCGGCAATGCCATGCGCTCCAGTTTGCTGGAGGGCTCGCGTGCCCAGGCCATGAATATGTTTGGGTTGGACGCCGCACGCAAGACACTTTTGGTGATTGGCGGTGGGGGAGGGGCGGCGTGGATCAACCAGTCCGTGGGTGCTATTGCGGATCAACTTGCGGCCAATTGGCAAGTGTTGCATGTGACGGGGCGCGAGAAGGCGGGGGTGGTGCGGGCGCGCGATCACTATGTGGTGGAGCCGCTCATTAACGACGGCATGGCGCAGGCGTATGCGGTGGCCGATGTGGTGCTCTGCCGTGCGGGGCTGGGGACGCTCACCGAGTTGGCGGGCATGGGCAAGCCCGCGATCGTGGTGCCGATTCCTGGTTCGCATCAAGAGATGAATGCGTTTTATCTTTACGAGCATCAAGCCGCGTTGATCCTGGACCAGACCGAGACCACGCCCCAGATTTTACTCTCGTCCATCCGCACGGTTATGGAAAGCGAAGACATTCGGCTGCGCTTTGCGGCGAATCTCAAACTCTCGTTCCCCAAGGATGGCACTGCGGCGATTGCTGATGGGGTGCTTGCGCTTGCCCGTGAGGCCGATGCTGCCTGGTCGCGTAAAGGTGAGGAAGCGAGGCGTAGGGACGTTGCACGCAACGTCCACTTCCAGACGGATGGAAAGGACGGCGCCATCGATGCCGATCTCCCCCTCTCCATCCAAGAACAGGTCGCCCGTGCCCTAAACGGTGAGCCGACGGAATTTGAAGAGGGAGATCAGGCGGGGTTTCACGTAAAAGACATTTGATGGGGCGCGCCATGGTCACTCCTCTACGCATTGTGCTTGTGTCCGTCGCCTTACTCCTTTTGGCAGGCGTGCTCTTGGTGGTGATTAATTTCAACGAGACAGGTACGCCCACCCATGCGCGTTGCAGTGATCGCGCGACTCGACAGGCCGTTCTTGAGCGTTCCACGGGTCGCGCAGACGGGCGAGTGGAAATCTATGGGAGTGATGGGGAACGGCTGTACCAATATGATCTTGAGACGCCTGCCGGTGACCGGCCAACGCTTGAAACGTGCACGCCTCTTTCTCGACGTCAATTTCGGCGAGAGTTACGCTATCGGCGATTATTGAACTAGATGGAGTCGATCCGAGGATGGACGAGAATGAGGACCTACTTGATGTGTAAGACGTGCAGTAAAAACCTCCGGTATCCCGGAGGAGCTTTGATATTGGTGCACCGGGCGGGGATCGAACCCACAACCTTGGGCTTAAAAGGCCCCTGCTCTACCATTGAGCTACCGGTGCGTGAAAACGCAGCGACGATATCAAGGTTTGATGCTCCTGTAAACTCAAGCTCTGCCAAACGGCGCGATCTTGCCGTTCGGTGATTTGTTGACGCCAGCTTGGACTGGACGTACCCTCTTCCATATCCATCGTGAACCACTTTATGCCCACTTTATGCAACACCTTGATCCCAAAGCGGTCTGGCTCTTCTTCTTTAGCAGCATCATCAGTTGCCTGGTCCTTGTGATATTCTTTGGCTTTTGGATTTTTGGCGCCACGTCTATTCTCCATGCGTCGGGCACAGATGGCGCGGGGCTCGGGTTGGTTCTTGCCCTGATCCTCTTTGCAGCATTCCTGATCGTCAACTACGTCTGGGCACGGCTTT
>CAZWSS010000004.1:4468-17907 GCA_964636795.1 uncultured Gammaproteobacteria bacterium | reverse complement strand
ACCACTACTATCGTTACGAGCTCACGGACATGGGGTTTCGCAAAGAGCTCGGCGTGATCTGGAAGCGTTACGTGACCATCCCCTACGACCGTATTCAAAACGTGGACATCTACCGCGGAGTGATTGCGCGCTTGCTTGGACTGTCGGACTTGAATATCCAAACGGCCGGAGCAACATTCGGAAGCGGTCGGTCGGCATTCTCCGAAGGGCGCTTGCTCGGTCTTTCACGTGATATTGCCGAGAAGCTTCGCGACGAACTGATCCTCCGCGCCCGCCATTCCAAGAACCAAGGGCTCTAATCCACTCCAAACACTTCAGCGCCCAGGAGGGGGACGCTGTTTTGTTCATGGTTTATGGATCATGGCTCATGCAGCTTGATGTGAACTCGTATTGACGATATGGCCTCCAGCCCCATGAACCATGCCCCATAAACCCTTCTCCAGAAATGCTGCTATACTACCATCATGAAGATCGCGTTTATTGGACAAAAAAGCGTCGTTTTGGGCGCGAAGGGTGGGGGCATTGAGACCTATGTGGCGGAGCTTTCCAAGCGGTTGGCTTCAAGCGGCAACGAGGTGACCGTCTACGCTCGCCGACGCTACAGCGAAAAGCACCCCACGTTCTTGTGGGGGGTGCACGTGCGCTATGTGCCCACGGTGTATCGCAAAAACTGGGAGGCCATCATCCACACCTTTCTGTGCACCATGGATGTGTTGCGTCGAGGCGTGGACGTGATCCATTACCAAGCTGTCGGCCCAGCGCTTCTGTGCTGGATTCCGCGGCTGCTTCGGCCACGCGTCACGGTGATCGTGACCTTTCATGCTCAAGATCGCTTCCACCAAAAATGGAGCCGCTTTGCGCAGGCCATGCTCCATGTGGGCGAGTGGATTGCCTGTCATGTGCCTCACGCCACCATCACGGTCAGCCACGGATTGCAGGTGGTGTGCCGTGACACGTATCATACGGAGGCAATTTTCATTCCAAACGGTGCCGACACCAAGGTCGTACGATCGCAGCATGAGGTGTTGCGCTTGGGGCTCAAACCGAATGGGTACGTGCTGATGGTGGGGCGGCTGCTGCGCGTGAAGGGTGTACATCACTTGGTGCGCGCATTCCGGGCGGTAAAAACAGACAAGCGATTGGTGGTGGTGGGCTCCTCCGCGCTCAACGATGGCTATGTGGAAGAATTGCACGCGCTTGCCAAGGGTGACGCGCGGATTCAATTCGTCGGATTTGTCACAGGCGAGCCATTGGCTGAGCTCTATGCCCATGCGTACCTGTATGTGCAGCCGTCCGAGAGTGAAGGGTTACCACTGACGGTCTTGGAGGCCATGAGTTACGGCACGGCGGTACTGGTCTCCGACATCTCGGGGAACTTGGAGGCGATTCACCGCGCCGGCTTTACCTTTGCCAATAAAGACGTGGAGGATCTCACCATACAGTTGCAGCACTTGGTGAGTCATCCCGCCGAGGTGCGTAAGGCCGCCGCCGATATGCGCGCGGTGATTGACCGGCACTTCTCCTGGGACAGAATCGTGGAGCAAACCGAGGAGGTGTATCGCTCGGCCCGGCATTGATATGAAAATCTACCTCCAAGACGGCGAACAAGTTGTGCACACAGAACACCTCTCGCTTCTGTCCGTGTTGGTGCCCTGCATGCTTGGCGTTGCTCTTCTGTTGGGCCCGTCGTTCTTCTTTTTCCCCTTCCTGCAATTTGGCGTGGCCGGCTTGGTGCCCATGACCGCTGTGGCATTGCTGGGCATGTTCTTGGTGGCGCGCGCTGCGGCACGGTGGCGGGGGAGCGCGTGCGTGCTCACCAATCAGCGCATCTTGCGCGTGGAACAGCGCGGATGGCTCGATCGCGCCGTGGCTTCAGCGCCCCTGCAGGCCATCCAAGACGTGGCCTATCGCGCCCCCGGGTGGAAGGGCGCCTTGCTCCACATTGGTTCCGTGCGCGTCACGTTCCGCGGGGTGCTGCCAACCATGCACTTCCGTTTGGTGGGACACCCCAATGTGCTGCATGATCTCATCTCCGAGTTGCGCACGCTCTCCTTGGAGTCCGCCGCGCGCCCCACGGACTTCTCGCGCGTGCACATGCAACGTCTCCCATGAATGCTCACCAGGCAACCTTTTTTCGCCGATGGTTTTCCTCGCGTGCGCTGCTGCTTGTCAACGCGGTGCTCTTCGTGTTCATTGCCTTTGCGCTCGGACGGGAGTTCATTCGCAACCACAGTATTGATCGCGAGATTGCCGCGCTACAATCGGAGCAACAATGGCTCTCGGAAGAGATCGTCTCCTTGGAGGACTACCAAGAGTACTTGGTCACCGAGTCGTTTTTGGAACAGGAGGCCCGTGAGAAGTTTGGATTGCAGCGCCCGGGGGAGACGCAGATATATGTGGAGGAGCGCGCACAGGAGATGCCGGCTCCACAGACGTTTTCTACACAAGGGGTGATGGCGAATGCGCAGATGTGGATGTGGTACTTCTTCAATCCCGATCGGTATGATGTGGCACAAAAAGATTGAGCCCATTGGCCCGTCGCCGCTGCGCGAATCGCTCTATGCCTCGCGGCACTTACCCGTGGGACGTGTGTTGATGTGGGCGGTGCGCGCAGGGTTCTCCGTGGCTGCGCTCGCCGTGCTGTTGAGCGTTGGGGTGGGGGTGTTGTATCGGTTGCCCGGCGGTGACGCACTGTTGTCGCCCCTCTCTCGTGTGCTCCCTATCCCCGCGGCTCGCGTGAACGGCCAAGGCATTTCGTACCGTGCCTACGTTGAGATGCTGGATGGGTGGGTGTTCCTCTACGAACGCCAAGGAGTATTAGAGGCGGTGGGGAGGGATACGGTTAAGCAACGGGTGCTCGATCGGCTGATACAAGATGCATTGGTGCAGCAGATGCTCAAGGAGATGCGCATCGCGGTATCGCCTGTTGATGAGCGCGCTCTGTGGGAGACGTTGGCCAAGCCCTATGTCGGCGAGGCGATGTTTGCCGATGTCATCAACGAGCAGTTTGGGTGGAGCCCGGAGGAGTTCAAGACATACGTGGTGGAGCCGTTGGTGCGACTACGGCGCGCCGATGAGGCGGTGTTGGAGTGGGACACGGCGCAAGCGGATCCACGCGGGGTGATGGCTGCGCTCTACGCGGATGTGCGTATTGCGCCGGACAGATTCGAAGAGATGGCCATGCAGGCGAGCGCGAGTTTTTTGGCGGCCAATGGGGAGGAGATTGGCCTGCGATCGATCGTGGAGTATCCCATTGAGGCGCGCGCTACGCTCACGGCAACGCCCGAGGGAGCTGTTACGGAAGTGGTTGAGCTTCCCGATCGTTTTGCGCTCTACTTGGTGGTGCAACGGGAGGAGGAAGACGGGGAGATGTGGGTGGAGGTGCGAGAACTTTCGATTGAGAAGCGCGACGTGCACGACGTGCTGCGCGAGTGGCTCGCCTCAGCCACGGTGCGGGTGTACGTGAAATGAAACAAAAACACCCGATCATTCGGATGCATGCTTGTTCCCAACGAAGTCCGCAAGGGACGAAGTGGGATGGAGCCACTTCCGGGATTCGAACCCGGGACCTTTGCTTTACGAAAGCACTGCTCTGCCAGCTGAGTTAAAGTGGCGTGGTATACTGGGCGCACTGGATGGTAACGAAGAGGAACGGTCGTGTCAATTTCTCCCCATGATCAAACTGCACAACGTGAGCAAGCACTACGGACCGGACTTGAAGGCCTTGGACGATGTAGATTTGCGCATCGAGCCGGGCGAGATGGTGTCGATCGTGGGGCAAAGTGGCGCGGGGAAGACCACGCTACTTCGTTTGTTGATCGCCGAAGAGCGGCCCACGCACGGAAAAATTGTTGTTGGTGGATGGGACATTACCGATATTCGGCGCCCGGAGATTCCGTACTTGCGTCGCCAAATCGGCATGGTGTACCAGGACTTCAAACTGTTGCCTAAGAAAACCGCAGCGGAGAACATCGCCTTTGCGTTGGAAGTGGCGGGGGAGGCGCGGCGGCGCATCAAAGATGTTGTGCCGCAGGTGTTGAAGATCGTGGGGCTGCATGGCAAGGCCGATCGTTACCCGTTTCAAATGTCGGGCGGGGAGCAGCAACGGGTGGCGATTGCGCGCGCACTCGTTCACCGACCCAAGATTTTGGTGGCCGATGAGCCCACTGGCAACCTGGACGCTATTACTTCTCAAGAGATTATCGATTTGTTGACCAAGATCAACGCATTTGGCACAACGGTGCTCTTGGTGACTCACGACCGCACCATTGTTGATCACCTCAAACGGCGCGTCATCACGTTGAAAGACGGCCGTGTGGTGCGCGACCATGTGGGGAAGTACATGCTTGCCTAGTATGTCCACTGCACGCGTGCTACACCGATCCGTTCGCTTCGCCCTGCAAAACGTGCGGCGCAACATTTGGTTAGCGGTGGCCACAGTTCTGGTGTTTGTGCTTATGCTCCTCACGGTCAACATCTTGGTGGGGATTCATGTACTCGCGCAGGCGGCCATTGCGAGTGTGGAGGAACGCATTGATGTGTCGGTGCACTTTAGAAAAGGCACCTCGGAAGCATTGGTGTTTGCGGCGCGCGACTATCTCGCGGGGTTGTCACAGGTCAAGTCCGTGGAGTATGTGAGCGCGGAGGAGGCGCTGACGCGATTCACGGAGCGTCGAAGCGCAAACAAGGATATCTTACACGCGCTCGATACCGTGGGCAGCAACCCGCTTGGCCCCGAGCTCATCATTACCGCACGCACCCCCGAGGACTTTGCCTTCATCTTGGAGGCGCTTGCCAATCCCACCTTCGGCGACGCGATCGAAAAGAAAAACTTTTCCGACCACGAGGAGATGATTGGGTTGATCGAGTCCCTCACGCGCAAGGTGCGGCTGTTTGTGGTGGGGCTCGCGGGGGTGTTTGCGGTCATTGCCATCTTGATCGTTCTCAACTCCATCCGCGTTTCGGTCTACACGCACCGCGAGGAGATTGGCATTATGCGCCTTGTTGGGGCTGACAATCATTTTATTCGACTCCCGTTTGCGCTTGAGGGCGTTATCTTCAGCGTCGTCGCCACGATCATCGCGGCGGCCATTGTGTTGCCGGCCACGGCGGCGGTGCAGCCCGCGCTCACCACGTTCTTTGAAGGCGCCACGGTTGGCCTCAACGAATATTATCTCGCCAACTGGTACTGGCTTTTCGGCCTGCAGGCCGTGGGCCTCTCTCTTCTCGCAGTTCTTGCATCGGCTCTGGCTATGGGGCGCTACCTCAAGATATAGCAAAACCTCCCGTGGGGGGAGGTTTGGCACCGAACGTCTCGTCGCCAAAACAATATCACAAGCAACCATATAGTCAAACACTCATCAGTGGACGTACAGGGAGTCGAACCCTGGCCGACTCGTTTGACAAGACGTTCGGCGCAACCCGCTACGCCCACTGAAAAATGTCCGATAAAAATCTCCCAGCTTGTTTATCAAGGGGAGATGTAAGCAGTATATCACGAGATCGAAAACGCCGATGACTGTCAAGAGGGGGCTGTGGATATCACAAGTAAAACAGCGTCGTCCAAAAGTGGGCGAAGCTGCTGGTGAAGTAGAGCAAGATCATGCTCGTGCCGAAGATTGACACGCCAACGATATGCGAAGCCTGGGCAGGGTGCTTATGGCGCATGGCTATTGGCGGGTCGCTATGGATCAACATGGGTCTCTTGAAGGACGTTGTATCGAAGATGAAGGTAGGAGCCATTCAAGGTCGTGCAGGATATGAGCTCCAGCGCTTTTAGTTTGTAGAGTTCCTCGATGGTGTGGATTGCCTCGCCGTCGACGAGTGTCGAAACGTTGACGCCGCCGACGAGGAGGGGAGCGACGACGATCGAGAGTTCGTCGATCATACCGAGACGAAGGAGGTGTCCGTTGAGTGTTCCGCCGGTTTGGATGGTGATGCGCTCGATGCCGAACTTTTGCTTGAGCGTCTCGAAGAGTTTTGGAAAGTCGACGGACTCGGAAGAGGTGATGACATGCACGTTGCCACCGATCGACTGCGCGGGGTGATCGGGATTCGTGGTGACGATGATGACTCGTTCAAGCCAACTCGCAAGATATCGCAGACCTTTCTCGTTGAGGTGTGGTTTGTTATCAACAATCACTCCTGTCACAGGGATCCGCTGGGAAGCTGGCTCGCGACCATTCATCCTGATCTTCTCAAAGACACGTCCGCTTTGGAGGAAACAGGTGTCTGTCTGCTTTTCAAGATCGTAATACTGCGCCAAGCCCTCTTTTACCCCGTGAATGCGCTTCCAGTCCCGATCGGGATCAAGAGTATCCGAGTCCCCGCTGGTGATCTTGCCATCAACACTCGTGAGCATGAACAGGGTTGTGTGGGGGCGAAGGGGCATAGGGGTTACTTGTGTTTGTTGAGCCACGTCACGATCAGCTGTTGCTGCTCGGGCGAGCAGTGGTTGCACCACGCTTCGGGATGCCGTGCTTGATCTTGCCAGTACTCCCGCAGGGACATCCATTTGGCCTCGGTGACCTCGTGGTCGGTAAAGGTGAGATCCGATGGCTGACCGTTGAAGCGCAACGCGTAGCTCTCAAAGAACACCTTCTTTTCTTTGTTGCAGCCATGATCGATGAGATGCAGCTCCATCGGCTGATGAATGCCAGCTTCTTCTCCAAGCTCTTTCTGCGCGGACTCCTTGATGGTCTGCCACGCTGCCACGTGGCCGCCAAAGTGCGTTTGCCACTTTCCAGGATTGCCGTTGAGCGTCGTGGCACGTTTTGAACACATCAGTTGCGCATGGTCGTTGATGAGCCAGACGCGAGACACGGCGAACCAATAGCGGCCTGGGTTTGCTCGTATGGTGGTTCTCGCTTGCGTTTCCGTTGGGCGACCATGCTCGTCGAAGCACTGCAAAAGTTCATTCCCGAATTCAGCTGGGTGCATAGCGATTTGCTCACACTTTACCACAAACCGCCGTATTGACCGAGACCTTTCTTTGTGGCATCATCGCCGCGCGTTCGGGGATCGTCTAATGGTAGGACAGCGGCCTTTGAAGCCGTGAATCGGGGTTCGAATCCCTGTCCCCGAGCCAAGTGGAAGCGACCAGCTCAAATTGGTCGCTTTTACTTTTGTTCATCGACAATTCTGTCGGTTCTAACCTTGTATATTCCATCGCGAGTGCAGGATAGCTGTTGATGATCGGAACGAACCACGGATGCGGTTGAACTGTCAGTTTTCCGTCCAAAATCGTCGGGTTCGAACCTAACGCCATCATGATCTCGCGTTTCTTGTGAACATCACCGTTCAGGAAGGCTGAATGCGCGTAGGTGGCGAAGTCGAAAACCTGCTCGGTCAGCTCAAGCCAACGCTCGGCGCGTGATTCCGTCTTTTCAACTTCACCCTTGAGATTCACCATCTCTGCCTTCAAGCGATCGCGTTCCTTGGTGTATTCAACGTCGTCGATGAGATCACGGACGCGCATGCGGGTCAGGTTGTCGATCTGGGCTTGTGTATCGGCCAGAGCCTTCTGCTGCGCCTCATAGATACCTGAACGCTTGGCGACCTCTTTCTCGTGATCTTTGCCGAGTGATTCCAACGCCCAAGCCCGAAACTCAGGGATGATGGTCAAGGTCGCCAACTCCCGCTCGACCTGCTCGGTCAGCATCTCTTCAGTCATGCAGGTTTTTTGGGAGCAAGAAATATCCCGTCGTTTTCGCGTGCAGTGATAGTAGGTGTAGTGCTTGAGCTTGCCAGTGGACTTTATGTGCTTGGTTTTCGTTTCGGCTGTGTAGAGACAACCGCATTCCCCGCAGCGGATGAAGCCAGTGAACGAGAACTCACGCTCTTGCGGACGCGGTCTGCCATGCCGCCCAAGGAGCTTCTGAACGTGGTCGTACTCGTCTAGCGTTACCATCGGCTGATGACTGCCCTTGTGCCATTCCTTGCGGTAGGAAATCAGCCCAGCGTAGAACTGGTTGTTGAAAATACGGTACATGCCGCTTTCGGAAAGGGGGTTGTCTCCGATTCGCTTCATCTTGCGGGTGCGGAATCCCCATTCGTTGTTGGCGATGTCTACGATTTTCCGTGGGGAGTAGGTTCCCGTGAGCATCATGTCCCACATTTTGCGGATGACAACGAACCGTTCAGGGTCAGGGATGATAATGCCACGTCCCTCATCGTCCTTGCTGTTGAGGTAGCCGAGTGGCGACATGTTCGGCATCCAGCCCTTGTCTACGCGGCTCTGCATACCGCGCATCGTGTTTTTCCTGAGGTCGATGATGAACTGGTTGGCCACGCCGCTTTCAACGCTCAAGACAACAGCGTTATCGGTTGGCTTGTATTCGCGGTCGATGGTCTGGATCGACTGGATGATCTCTTTTTGGAGCATCCACTGGAGCGTGCCGCTATCAACAGGGTTACGGGAGAGACGGTTGATCTGCCAGCACACAATACCCTGTGCTTCGCCGCGTTCGATTCGTTCCAGCATTTCCAAGAACAAGGGGCGGTTATTTGGTTGTTTGGCTGACCGTGCTTCCTCATAGACCTCAACGATCTCCAGTTTCATCTGGATCGCAAGTGCCTTGAGGCGGTCGATTTGATCTTGGATACTCTGCACCTGTCGATCCTCGCTTTCGGAGGATTTGCGGGCGTAGAGGAAGTATTTTATAGGAGACATAGCCACGGTGTCAGATTCACTTTATCGATTCAATCATACCCTTATACCGCTGTTTTTTGTAGTGAAGATTGAGGCACAGGCGGCATCCGATCGACTGGGAGATAGGGTGTTTGAATAAGACACCAACTCTGCGCTCACAGAGCGGGCATTTGAACCAAAACCTGATGCCATTGAACTTCGTCTCAGCGGCGATCAGCTCGACATCGATGCCCATTACCTTGAGCTGGGAGGTTATCATCGTCTCTTTGAACTCCTCACGGCACTGCTTGAGAAGGTCGTCGATTTTGATTTTCGGACACGTCTCCACGGTCAGCGAAGTTCCTAAATCAAGTGGGGTCAACGATTTCATATGTCTTGGATTGGTTTACTCGATGCTTGGTCGGGGGAGGTGGCATTCACTTGTTGGTTTTGAGCAACAAACGCGTTCGTCGCCTTCACCTGAACCGTCATAGCTGGGGACTTGATCTGTTTGAGCGTCCCTAAAGCGTTGGTAAAGTGTCGATTCGCTCGATCAAGCTCCTGACTCGCCACCTTGTAGAAGTTGCTGAGGATTTCACTGCAATGCTCATCTCTGACTTGGCGCGTCATAACTCCCGTAAACTGGAGAATCCTCGCGTAAGCGGCTGTCACGATCTCAACGAGTGCTTTTTCCGTCGGCGTTTTACAGTCGTATTCGGCGGCGAGTTGATTGGCGAAATCAATGACGAACGGCCGTATCTCCTCCATCACCCCTCGCGCCAAAATGTAGTGCGTGTCGAGTGCGACAACTGGCATTGCCTCGTTCATCTTTTCGACAAGCTGTTTCTCGGCCGCTTTCTTGTCCTTATCGGTGTTGTACTGCTTGATGCTCTTATCGAGGGCTAATAGCAGAACATGAGGATCACATCCCGCATTCGCGGACTCTTTCAGAAAACTGCGTGCAGCCTGCTCGCGTTGCTTCGGAGTCTTTTTCTCGGACGCAACGGGAACAGCAGGTTCTGTTTTCACAATGTCAGTCATACAGTGTCATGTTTGGTTTATTGATAATCAATCAAGCAAATCCGACAGCGTGTCCTGAATCGAAATGCCAGCGACACCACGGATGCGGCGACACTCGTCGGAGAGGAACCACTCGAAGTCCGATGCGAGCTGGAGCTGGCACTCTGGCTGACCGACCTGTCCCGATCGCATTTCAATGATGCTGCAAACTCCCAACGCCTCCAGCGTTTTCATCTCTTTCAACGCCGTCGGCTTCGAGCAATCCAGCCGCATCTCGACCTGCACCGTCGTCATCTTTCCGCCGTGGTTGATGAGTTCACGGAAAAGACGGGCACGGGTAGTCGGAGCGCTGTCGATCGCCAGCTCGACGATCAGCATGAGGTCGGCCTCGTTGATTTGGGTGCGACCCGTGAGCGTCGCGTGTCCACGACAGAGGTTGTAGAACAGGATGCTCACGCGGTCAGGGTTCTCGATGACGGGCGGGGTGTAATCGAACTCAACCTCGCCTCCATCGTGGTGTTTTTCCTTCCAGACGCTGATGACGCCGCGAAGTTTGGCGAGCAGTTTGGCGCAACGTGCAATGACCGCCATGACTTCATCGGGATCAGCATCGCGGTTCCAAACGATCCCTTCCTCGTGCTTGTCCCAGAGGGTGTAGAGCAGGTTCCTTGTAGCATTGCGGCATGTCCGTTCTTTTTCCTTGAAGGCAGTGCTTTTTAGCTGGGTAACCAGTTCATCAACGCCCTTTTCGCGCGACTTAATGGCGAAGAAGAACAGACGGGAACCGAGCGATCCCATCATCTTCCAAACGCGACCAGCGATCGGCGTTGAAGCGGCGATCATCATGAACAGGAACGCTCCTGTCACATTGCGTTGGCCATGAAGCCCTGAATCGACCGACAATCCCTCCCCGTCCAGCACGCGCGTGAGGATGCCCAAACACTCGTTGAGGTCATCGTCACGCTTGGAAAACAGAATGGACAAATCACGGACGAGAAACGCCTTGTTCTTGATGCGGGGGAGCAGGTCAATCTCGGCGAGCTTTTCGCGAGGCACATTTGAGGCGCTTGAAACGAACGATGCTGGCGTGAACTTGTCTGAGGCGTAGGTTAGTTCCTCGATCCCATCGAAGAAGTTGATGCAGATGGTTTTGCCTCCCGACGGTGCTCCGATCAGAACAACCGCGAACGGGTTTGCGATTTCGTGGATGAGCACCTGTGAGACGATCGAGGCACAGATTTCCGCTGGGAACATCAGATCGGGGAAATTGGCCATGATGACCTTTTTCCATCCGTCGAAGGTCGTGTGTTTGAATGGGCGCAAGATCGGCTTGATACGATCACTGACCTCGTTCTTGGTGACAGGACGGGCGAGAGACATGAACGTATCGACATTGCCGACGCCTCCCACGAAGTAATCGGTCACGTCTTTTTTACCGTCTCCCATTTCGGGGAGATCGATCCTGAATACGTTTTCAAGGTCGAGTTCAAGGAGTTTGCCGAGCGCCTTTGTCGCACCTTCACGACCTGCGTCATCACGGTCGTAGCAGATGTAGGTCTTTTCGGCTTTCGCAAAGTGTTTCGTCCATTCGTCTTTGAACGTGCCGCATCCGCCCGTGCTCGTTGCCGCAGGGATTCCATTTGCCAGCAGGACGAGCCGATCAAACTCCCCCTCGCAGAACACGAGGAACGGGGCATAGCCCTTGAGCGTCTCCCAGCCGTAAATCTGGTGTTGAGCGCTTTTTGGGTAGACCATCATCTTGCTGGTGTTTGCCGTGTCCTCTGGGTCTTGTCGCAGCTTGAGGAGGGTGTATTTACCCTCGATGTCGGTAATGGGGATTACGATCCAGTTCCGTCCGTAGAACTCCCCCCAGCCGAGCTTCTGCTCGTTGATGATGGGGTCTGGGATGCCACGTCCGTTCAGGTAGGCGCGGATGCGCGCTGGGAGTGCGCTGTGCCACTCCCCAATGCGTTCAGGAGTCAAAGCGACTGCTTCGGCTCGCTTCTTCACCGCTGGGCGTTTGGGGGAGCTTTTGGGAGTATCCAAGGCGATATCCTTGATCTCATCGCCGAGATGTTTCGCCAGCGTGACGATGTTTCCTTGCGCCCCGCATTTCTTACAGTCGTACATCGAGGTCGCGGCGTTGAAGTAGAGATGTGCCTCGTTCGGACGGCTGTTCTTGTCGCAATCTCCGAACAGGCACTTGGTCACGAGTTCACCTCCGCTCTCGCGGAACTCGATGCCCTTGCGACCGAGGTATTCGGTAATGGTAATTGTGTCCATAGGTTATTTAGGGATGAGTAATGTCTCCTGTCGTGCTCGCACACGAGCGAGATCGGCTTCCGTCATCGGCTGATAGGCGATCTGCATCAGGCGGAGCAGTGGGATGGCTTTTTCGAGCGCCTCTTGCGGCGTGAGGTCGATGCCGAACTTCGCGCGGTAGAGCGCCCGAAACTTATCGAGTTGTTCGGGCGCGATTTCCATATCAGTCCGAGTACAAACGGTTCTTCAACATCTTCTGGGAGTCGAAGAGATGACGTGCGCTCAGGTGGAGATCGCCTGACCAGTATTTCTCGATGTCATGGTCGATCCCCGTGCGACGGCGGAAAATGAACTGCGCCTTGGAGCGATTGGTCTTGTCGATCGCCGCAAGCTCGTATTCGAGCGTCACGAGCGCACTGGCAAGTCCGAGATCAAAACTGAAGAAGTGATCCTGCGGAAGCAGGTACTCCGGGTCAATGGTCATATTCAGTTGGTTGATTGGCTGGTGCACCAAAAATAAAAGCAAGCTCTTGCGTGAGCTAGCTTACTTTTTTGTCAGTGATTCAACTGAGAATCAATTGAATCACGCGTGCCTCGCATGATCAATGCAGCCTAGTGACAGTTCTCTGGCTCCAAATAAAGAGTTTGTCGTCCGTGTTAGCAACTTCCATCACGCGTTTATTCAACGCGTTCATGGTGTCGTAAACACTCCGCTTTTCACTTGTCGTTGTATTACCATCACTCTGCTTGTTCTGATCATTTCCAGTCATCTTCCCGTAAATCACCGACCAGTCAACAGGCTCGTTTTTTGGGTACTCGAAAATTGCACGGCAGAAAAAGTGTTCGTTTTTGAAGGGTGGAAGCTGACACAATTTGTCACCGACTTTGAGCTGTGCTTCATCATCGTCAAAGGCTAGTAGCGTAACTGCATCAACAGTTCTTCCTGACCCATTACGAGAACTAGCGATCTCTTCAATGAAGGTGTCAGAAAGAGAAACCTGTGCACAGTAATGATAGGTTTCAAATTCTCTTGGGGGTAGCCCATATGAAGGCGAGGATATTTGCAGGGAGTGTATTTTTAAAAGTCCCTCCATCTCAAGCGCGAGCAGAGTGTGAAGAGGTCGAAAGTCTGTGTGATCATTGCGCTCAAAACCAATGAGAAAGGTGGTACCGTATTTTTCTGTATATTCTTTTTTCAAAACGTACTGGACGAACTCTTCTCTCTGCCTCTCGAACACCAGATAATTATAATCAGTATTTTCAAGAATGCCAGAAACAAACTTTCCGATGTATTCCTGCAATGCAGTTATTAAAACTTTTTCCTCATTTTCTGGGATTTTGGAAGTAAAGTATAGATGTTCCAAAAACTCGCATTTTGAATATGGAAAAATAACCTCCAAATCTCGCTGTGAAAAACTGTTGCACAGAATACGTGTTGATGATGTGAGCACATCGGCGCGTTCCTTCTCACTCAATTTCGATAGATCGCCTTCAGAGGGTGGTAACCTAATAGACTTCTCGAAATAGT
>CAZWSS010000004.1:0-4458 GCA_964636795.1 uncultured Gammaproteobacteria bacterium | reverse complement strand
GATTATTCTTCCGAAGAAATCTGCAAAGATCACTCAAAATCCCTTTCCGTGATCCCAGGATGCTTGAAACAAAATCTGCAAGCCAGACAGGATCATCTAGGTTTTTAGAAATATCGTTGCGTGAGTAAAGCGAGAATATATATAGAACATCCTCGTCCAACAGCTTGTTCATAGTAATTATCATTGTTATGCCCTCGCATTTTCTGTACTTGCATGTTAACTTATGGTAGGTTGTAAATCAAGTTATGAAACTGGAAGGACTGCCAGATATTCTTACTATGAAGCAGGCATGCAAGGTGCTTAATTGCCACCCGAACACCTTGCGTAATTGGGATGCGGAGAGGAGGATAAAAGCAATCCGTTTTGGTACACGAGGCGACCGCCGATTTTATAAGGCTGATATTTTAAAACTTATATTGCTGAGGGATTGAAAATACCCTATGAAGTATTTCGCTGTCTTCTTGCTCCTAGCAATTTTCATTTCTCCTAATGTCGCCTTCGCTACACAGGGTGCTTGTTCGTGGCATGGGGGAATCAATTGTGTTGCAGGTGCCGATTGGGACGAAAGTGTAATCTGTAACGATGGCTGGCGCGAGAGTTCTGTTCTGTATAGCAATAGCGCAATTTGCACGGAGTCTTGTGCTTGGGGCTATACGGACAAATTCAAACAAGTGCTCGTGGATTGCTTGAATACAGATTCAGCACACACAATAGAGTTGAAAGAGGAGCTAGTGTATTGGCAGACACTCGAACGGCAGTGGGTTGCAGAACGCAACGCCCTCTACAGTGATTCGATGACTGCAGAACAGGAAGCTCAAATTATAGGGTTGAACTCCCAAGTACAAGGTGCTCATAGACGTGTCCGAGAAATAGAAGGGTATATCTCAAACTGGGAGGCGACAGATATACGAGCATGTCAGGCTCTCGCGAATACTTTTGGAGCAAACAACTGTAAGGAGCCACAAATTATCATGAACGATTGTCCTAGGAATGCTACGTATAATGGAAGTCTGTGCGAGTGTGGTGTTGGGTATATTTGGAATAGTGTGAGAACGGAGTGCGTCCTCAATCGACCCGTTCAAACACCTATAAGACTGGTTCAAGCAATAGAGGTGGTTGACCCTCAGATTTCAGAAAGGATCAAAGCGGGAGTTATGGGAATGGAGCAGCAATTTATTGATGGAGATTCAATTGTCGAAAAAGACAACGAAGTGCCGACAACTCAAATCGAGGAAACAAAAAACGGTGACGGATTATTTCAACATGCGCTTCTTCAAGTCAAGAACTTTTTTCTCCGATGGTTTTCGTTTAGAAAGCATGGTGGATAGAATTTGACTACGTTACTTTTATGGAAAAAAAGATATTCATTGAAAAAACCGCATTACCAATAGCGATTGTTATTGCGGCAGTTGTTTTGGCAGTAGGGCTCTACGCGGTTCAGTATAACAAACAAGAGTCCATTGAAAGGCAGCAACAGCGTGATCTACGTGAAGACCGTGCCCAAACAACGGCAGAGAATGAGAGAGCCGAATTGATGTCAAAACAAGATGAATGTCGATCTTTGTCATCTGGGGTTATGAAGCAATGGAATAATGTTATTGGCGTTACCTATGATGATGAGCTTTGGGAGGAATGTGTTGTCACATACACAGATACTGAAACTGGAGAAATAGAGACAGCCCCACTACGGCTTATGCAAGATGCTGATTGACTAAAGATGGTGATGGTTGAGAAACGTTTTTACTGGCTCGCATGACAGCCTGTCTTTGGTTTCAGGTGGCGAACCTTCCACTGGTTAAAAATAGTGTCTAAATTTTTATGCCGAAACACACTGGGGAGATGACTTATGGTCGCTGATTATCGGCATAATGCTTGGAGTTAGGAACAGGTAGTTGGCTCGTTAGTGTATCAGCCGCTCTTAACCTACAATCGTATTTGCACGATAGAGCGCCTATTGCAAGAAAGCAGTAGAATAATAGCTGGTGGGCTTGATGCGGTTATTTCGAAAAATGAATCCAATAAGATAATGTCGTGATGTGAAGGACTCGAATTAATAAAACAAATCTGACACCGTGTATGAGATAGAATGTGACAGACCAATTCATGCGTCTGCCTTCGTAGGCTAACTGGATAAAACCACCGCGCTTCTATCGCGGTATTACAGGTTCAAATCCTGCCGAGGGCACCAGAAGAAAGTGTATCCACGATGCTTTGTAATGTATGAGCTCACTAGTCCTATGAATTTGAGTAAACTAAATCAACTCTTTCTAAGCATCATATTTCTTGTTGTGATCCTAGCAGTAATTACGTGGATATTGCAGCAATTCCATGCAAATACAATTGTCGATCAGTCCACTACTCGTGCTCTAAGAGAAAAGTTTTATTGGGAATGTTTTGCACGTGAGTATCAGCAAGACAATAATGGTGGCACAGAGAAAAGTGAACGAGTATCGACCTTCTGCAGTGTGGAGGCTGATAAATATGCAGATGCACTACAGTGACACTTGAGAATCCTATGCAAAAATTGGCTTGTCATATTTGTTCGCTCCTCCAATGGATTACCTCCACCTTGTGCCCGAAAAGGGCATTGTATGTAACACGTCCTATGATCGGATACCTCAAATATGTTGTTCGCAACTGTAGAACGGCAGTTGATGAACTTTGCACTATGAATAGTGAGCTACGAGAAGGAGTGAATCCCGACTCGACCGCGGACATAAATCGTCTTCGTGCCCACGAGAGAATGGTGAAGGATTATCTGGTGATTAGAGTAGCAGGCCTATTCGACAAGGATACCCGTGCCATCTCATTATATAACGATCTTCCAAAAAATCGGACGGTCAAAGAGATTGAGAGCGAGCCGATCATAAAAAAGATTAAGGAAAGTAGAGATCGTTTTGTTGCTCATTCAGACCGTGACCACATTGAGACAGAAGACTTTATTGTTCCTACAGAGGAGATATACTCATCAAATATCCGAGACCTACTTGAGAGGTTGGAGAAAGTGTTGAACGAAGCAGAATTAAAAAACTAAATCTGCCGTTGTGAACTTCGGAATAGAAGTGTACGATCCAGCTTCCGTAATCGCGGTTCTAACATCCTCCACGACGCGGAGCCAGCTAAAATCCTCCGCTTTGCGGAGGATTTTAGCTGATCATGGAAGGAGAGGCGAACCTCTGGGTGTCTCCGTAAGGATTATACGCTAAATCTGATGTTGCCGTTTTCGTCTTGTTCAACAGATGCACTGCCAGTGCCAATAATTGATGCTCCACGCCCCACTTCTATCCTAGATCCACTGTGTGTCTCGCTGATAGTTTCATCTCGAAGTGTGAATTGGCTGCCCTGTGCTCTATATAAAGTTGCCTTCTCTGCAAAAACCTTTGTTTCAGCAATGTCGATATCGCCACTGTCGGCAAGAAACTCTACAATCCCCTTAGCGTAGATATTAGCTCTTTCAATGTTGAGAACCGATTCTAGTTTTGAGACAATATCATCTCGAGTTGAATGCGGATTGATCTTTAAATAACCACTTAGCCAATCGTAGATAAACGAGGAAGTGACATTGAGGCCCATCTGCAGAAGCAACTGTTCTAACGTCATAGTGAATGTTTGTTAGTTTGGCCACCTTAGCACGATCCAATAGATGGTACAAGGTATCTTACGCCATCGCGGCCGCAATGATCAGGGCAACATTGAGTAGGAGCGTGATGGCAAATCCAACGCCTACAATCCAAAAGATCACCTTTGCTTGCCTCATTACCGCTGCCGCACGCTGGCGTTGGCGTAGATCACATCCGCGTCTTCCGCATACCACCCAAAGCGCCCGTTGGCGTCCAAGAGATCGCGTTCACTCATGCGGTAGCGCATCACGCGATTACCGTTGACGTAAGTTACGATCCACCCATCACGCACCACGAGAACGACGTCATATCGCTGCCCAATGGGGAAGGTCACGTCCGAGGAAGTGTAGAGAAAATTCTGATTCCATCCGCCCAAGAATTCGCCGAGCTCCAAGCCGTTGGGTTTGAGGATGAGGTACTTGAAGGTGCCGTCGGGGTTGTAGCCAAAGGTGATCCACCCGGTTTCCCATGGGTTGGGTGCCGAGCCGGTGCGCAGTTGGGCGACTGGCGTCATTTGAACGAACAAGCGATAGTTGCCCTCCACGTTCATCTTTCCCAACACAAGTGATGCATGTGTTTCGAATGGTTGCGATGAGACCATGGGCTTCAATCGCCAGGTACCGGATTGATAGGTGTTGGTTCCGTAGCCGTTATAGATTTCTTCCCACAGGGTTGCCGATCGGAAAAACGCGGCATTGGCCGAGGCGGGCAGTACGAGCGTGAGCGCAAGGAGTGAGGCGATGAGATACTTCATAGTAAAGAAAGCATACCGTGCCACTGGCGTTGACGCAAACTTCGCGGTACGATCACCTCACTATGAAATATCTTTTCTGGTCCT
>CAZWSS010000003.1:4137-20458 GCA_964636795.1 uncultured Gammaproteobacteria bacterium | reverse complement strand
TCGCTCAACCGATCACAGGCGCTCACATCGCCACTGGCAAATGCTTGGTTGAACGCCGTGCGCTCGTTGCACAACATAACGTCAATCCCATGCTCGACACAGGTACCGTCATCCACCACCCGCGCCGTCACCTGCGCGACACATGCCACTTGTTCGGCTTCGTCGCTGATCTCCTCGCACTCCCCAACATCCAGCGTCTCGATGGCCTTCAACACCGCCACCCTATCCTCGCAGCCGCGCTGATCGCCCCCCTCCAGCGACTCGCAAGCGCGCTTGTCCATGCTTGCGATCGCCACCGTCTCCACGCACTCGCCGACCGCCTCTCCCTCTAAAAGAGTGCAGAGCCGCGCGTCGCCCATCAATTCAGCCTGCGGCACCACCGCTTGGCGCGCGCAGATACCCGGGTCTTGTGCCTCTTTGCACGCGTCAATTTGCAATCGTAACCGCTGCTCCACCGCCGCGCGGTCCTCCCCGTTGAATCGCCCGGCTCTTGATCGCGCCATATTGATGACAACCACAACGGCCGCGATCACAAGGAGGACAACAACGGCTCCGATCCCCCATCCAATTTGTCGTTTGGTGAGCATCATACTTACGGCGCACAATAAAGAAATTGGAAGTTGGAGAGAGTCACCGTGCCCAGCCCCACAAAGTCGAGCTCTATGTCCACGCCGCCGTCACCCGGCACAGGGCATTCAAAGTCCGACGGGAGTTGAATCTCCACCTGGTTGCCTTCATTGAGCAACGACGATGCCGTCGTGGCCGCATCGTCGCCCACATAGATGCGGGCATTCAAGATATTGCTCACGATCGACTCAAACATTTGGTTGAAGGCGTCGACCGTGTCGCCATAGTAAGAGAAGGCGCGGGTTTGGGTACACGCGGCGTAGCGAGAGTACCATCGAGTCCCATTGGTGTAGGTGGTGCTGCTGAAAGGCGAGTTGGGGTCGAGGGTGTTCCAGCCCACAGGGCAATCGCTGGAGAATACCTGAAACATGCGCCCCTCGCGACGATCTCCATTGGCCGTCGTCGGCAGCTCTGGATCGGGAGCAAAGTCGGCCATGTAGAGATCAATCCCATCGGCCTTGATGTCCTCGGCAAACTCATGCAGCGCATCTGCCACGGGCGTACAAGCCGGATCCCACGCGTTCACATCAATACTCGAATCTTGGTGGTAGCAGGAAGGCGTCCCATCGGTAAATAGAATGACAATCTTCTTGTTGGTCACAGGGAATTGGTCCAGCACTTCCTTGGCGCGCTTGAGACCGACCGGGGTCGGTGTTGCGCTTCCTTCGGTGCTGTTACCGGCCGGGTTGAGAAGACCGGTGATTGCTCCCTCTACCACGGTCTCATCCAAGGAGGGTGCTACCTCGATGCACGCCGCGCTGTCCGCGCGCGTGTCACTTGGCAAAACGCTCTCCCCAATCTCATTCCAATCCTCCGGCCACAGATAGTCCCCAGCAGATGCGCTCCAATAGGGCTCGTTCACACAGTCGCGGGTGGATTGCTCCTCATTGTAGCCGCCCGGGAAAGAGAAGTTTGGTGATGTTCCCGTGAGCTCATCCACCCCAAGGCCGCCGAAGCTCACCACCCCTACGCGCAGCAACGTCGGGTACTCGTAGAGAATATCGGTCGCATTGGCGAGCGCCTCCTTCATGGCCGCCCAACGCGTTTGCCCATTGGGGAGGGTTTGGTTCATGGAAGCCGAGGCGTCTACCACGAACACCACGTCAAGCTCGGGATAAGTGACGTTGTACTCCACATCCGCCAAGAGTTGCGACCCTACGCGGCACGTTGGGAACTGCACGCGCGCGTAGTCGGGCGCGTTTTCAAAAACACAGGTACCGCTCGACTCATTGGGTTCATTACAGTGCGCGTCCACCTGGCAAGGGTCACCAGCAAATGCGTTATTCACACAAATCCCATTGGTCTGGTAGCTATAGAGCTCAACCGTGTCTGAAAACCCACTGCCCGCAATCGGAAGTCCCGTATCGCTGTGGTAGGGCTGGGCGAGCGCGTAAACCGACTGGTAATTGAAGGGGCAGGAGTTCCCGCAACCGGCACTGCACAACGTGGGCTGACACTCGCCGCCGTCGTCGGTGGCCATACAGTCGGGGATGCTCGCGTTTCCATCGGCAAGGAACGCCGAGAGTACGGGCGAGCACACGTCTCCGCTGTTGCTGCCACCATCACACACCCCCACATACTGACAGGTCGCCGCCGCATTGGCGGGATCCACGGCTCCAATGCTTGTGCAGATGCCACCAAGGTAGCCACTGGGCACGTTGGCGTAATAGGTTGCCGCTCCTCCGTCGCAAATTTCCCCACCAGCGGACTGCACCACATCGTCCCCGCAGTACCCACCAGAAAAGGCCTGATAGATACAGCTCGTCGTACAATAATTACAGGATCCTCCGTAGCCCGGCGTACATGGCGTTTCATCGCCTTCAACCACGTTGGCCGTACCCAAGTCGCAGCTTTCCACGTTAGGATTGATAAAGCCGTCGCCGCAGACATTGGGCTGACAGATATTGGTGCAGCCGTCCGTGTTGATGGCGTTACCGTCGTCGCACAGCTCTCCCGCCTCGGGAATGCCGTTCCCACAAGAGCCCTGTTGCTGACAGCTCGACCATGTGTTCCAATCGCAGGTGAGGAGGGCGCATGATCTGGAACGGAAGGTGTCGAAGAGCGTGCAAGTGCCGCCACCCAACGAGCAGTTGTTGGCGGCGTTGCTCAACAGGGCGCCCGTTGTTGTATCGCATCCTTGATCGGCATAGGTGCCGCCCACGCAGAATCCTTGAGCCACACAGACATCGATCGTCGGATCGTAGGTTGAAGTATTGCCATCGCCACAGATCTCGCCGGAGGAGAACAAGGGGCACTCCGAGTCAGCCACACACGGCTCGCGACTGATGGAGCACAACGCGCCCGCCCAGGTGGCGGTTTCCAAATCACATTGATCGTCGCCGTTCGCCAGTCCATCGCCGCAGCGAGGGCCCGGCCCCGAGCAGTCCCACGCACAGTTGTTGCCCTGTTCGTCAAACACTCCGTTGAGCGCTCCGTCGTCGCAGATTTCGGGACCCTCAACAACACCATTGCCACACATCAGGGTCAATGACGCGTTGTAGTTGCACTGGGTGGAGCAGAAGCCGTACTGACCGTTGAGTTCGCCATCGTCACACGTCTCCGCACCATCGGCCACGTTGAAGCTGCAGAATCCTCCCGCCCCACAGACGGTGTTTGAAAGACAGGCGACTCCGGGCGTTGGCCCGTTGATACAGCGACCCTCAATCACTCCGTTGCCACAGGAGAGTTGCACGCAAGCCGAGTCGGGCGCCCCATCGCCCGAAGCGTCACTGGTAAATGCACTGCAAGCATTGGGCTCCGTTGAAACACAGGTGGTGATCCGCACCCCCGTCTCGTTTACGGGGTCAATAACACTGTCACCATTGAAGTCGCTCGTGCATGTTTCCACGCTCGTCTGACCGATCTCGCAGAGCTCACTGCTCCCCACGATGCCGTCGCCACAGACGCCCGAGTTCCCAAACAGGGTTCCGTTACACGTGGTAGGAATAACCGGTGAGCCCGCCACGGATTGCATCGAGCCAAAAATGAGCGTGCCGTTCGTGGCGATCGCCGTAGGGACAGCCGACCACTGCCCCTCGGAGGCGTTGGTTTCCATATCCACCGCGAGGGTGAAGTTGGAGATGCCCGAGCGTTGGTAGCGATACACATGGGAGTTGGCGGGGCACATAAACAGCCCATCGTCGCCGTCCCAGCACGTCTCTTGATCAAAGCCGTCGGAAGCCGGACAAGTGGCAAAGACGTTCAACGGATCGGTGGGCAGCTCGGTGACAAGCGCCGCTCCAAGTTCGGTGGTCCAAGACGGCCACGCGCTCGTGGACCAGCCGCGAATGAAAGAACCGGCATCCAAGAGCGGCACGTCGGGCTGGCAGGTTTCGGTGCCCGGGCAGTTGGCGTCGGTGAGGCAGACCAGGTTGTTGGTGACCAAACAGTGTCGGCGCGTGGAAGCGTAGTCGGTCAGCGCCTGCTCGATCCGCCTCACGTCTTCAAACCGCGCAACGTCGCGGCGCACCTTGTCTTGGGTGGCGTCACACGTTGCCAACGGGTCGGCCATGTCTGTAATACACTCTGCGTTGGACGTACACGTATAGAAACCGCCGTTGGGGTTGCTCGCCACACTCCCGTCCGCCTCCAAACACACCCGCGCATTGCCCACGGCGTAAGGTGCCGCGTCCCCCGCCAAGAATTGGAAGTTGGTCACGAGTTGGTTGTAGACGTCTACGGTCTCCGCGCTCGCCCCTTCGCTGTAGGCGATGGTGTAGATAGTTGGCTGGAAAGCGCCCGTCGCGTTGACGTTCACCGCCCCCACATAAAGGGTGCGGCCATCCTGGATGGCGCGGTAGCCGTCCACTCTTGTGGGCGAGGGCACTCCCGTGAACCCCTGCATCTCGTACCACGCAGAAACCGGCAGGAAGGTTGGGTTGTCAATCACCCGGATGCCGATGGCTTCCGGCGCTGTGGGATGACGCAAAATGAACTCTTTGAGCACTCCGGGCGGCGGCGTGGATGGTTGCACCACTTGGAAAGTCGGGAGCGGCGCCTCCTGTGCATAGGCCGTCGGGACACCCACAATCGAATCATCCTCGGGCAAGGTCTCCGCGCGACAGTAAGCCATGGCAAAGTTGGACCACAACCCAAGCTCGGTCAGGCCATCGTTGTTGCCCAAGGTGTCGGAAAGCGGCGCCTCAAAACTATTTGGCGTGGCAGCGCTATCGGGCCACGGCACTTCGCAAATGAACACCCGCGCGCGCAGCGAACCCGTCACCTCGCGGCCGACGGTTGAAGGCGCGATCAAGTTGTCCGCCGTGATGGTCGCGACCGCGGTTACGTACTCCAAGCCCGAGGTGTCTTGACTGCTGATGGCTTCCACACTGCCGGTGGTATCTCCCGTAACCGACAAAATCTCGCTGCCTTCGGGCACCGTCCAGGCAATACTCCAATCATAGACACCGGGCAGCGGCACAATCTCCACCGGACCGCTCGGCAATAAACTCGTGGCAGTCGCCGTAAAGGTATGAGGCGTATTGGCCGTGGCGTAAAACCCGTCCCCGGTCTCGTCGGCGATCGGCAACGTGTCCAAGTCGCAAATTTCGTTGCCCGTGATGAAGCTCGACGTGATTTCTATGGCGTTGAATCCAGCTCCGGACTCCGTGAGCACTCCCGTCTCGTTACCGTCGATGGGCAGCGGATCGCCAACAACTACGATGGTGTATGGCTGGTTGGGCTCCAAGGCCGCCGAGTACTCCAAGATCACCTCCGTGTGATCGCCCGCGTCCACGGCCACAAAACTGACCGGCATGTAGCAACCGTCGGCAATGGCTTGCGCGTCCCGCGGCCGCAGCACCGAGAGGAATGGCGCAACAAGGCGGTCGAGGAAATGCGGCAAAAAAGCAACGTTGATCGCCGCCGCCGAGGAGGAGATGAAGGTGGCATTTTCGATGGCATCGCAGGCCGCCTCCGTAGCCACACCACTGATACGCAAAGCCAGGTTGGGCTCGCCCTCAACCACGGTGTTGTCGTTCAAGGTGATGTCCGGTTCCGTGAAGCTCACCACGTCCATCACTTCCACAAACGTTACGCGCACTTGGGCGTTGCGACACACCCCCGATCCCACCGGCTCAAATGTGGGCAGCGCTGGGCGCGGGGCGCAACAACCGGAGGTCTCGGCACAGGCGTAGGCCACTCCGCCCGTGGGACATTCGGCGGACGCTTGGCAGGAACAGGACACGGAGAGCGTGGCGGCATCATCTTCATTCGATACATCCTCTGTGGCGTTGATCAAGGTCGTGTACAAACCGTTTGATGCTGGTTCTTGGGATGCGATGTTGGCCGACACCTCCGCGTACTGGGCGGGGTCCACGCGTCCGTCACCCCCAAGGCCTTCGCAGGTCGCAAGTTCCCCGGCACCCACAGCCCCGTCGCCACAGAAGGAAGCAACGGCATAATCAATGGACGACCCTTCGAGGATGCAGCGGTTGGAGCAGCCATCGCCCGAGATAGCCGCGCCATCGTCACATTCTTCAAGGGACTCAATGGCACCATTGCCACAACATCCTCCCGTGGCCACCGCGGTAAGGGAACAAGCGCTTTGCCCTTCAAAGCGGCAGACCGCCGAGCACCCATCGCCCGGAGTGGCGTTCCCCCCGTCACAGGCCTCACCAATTTCAATAACGCCGTTACCGCAAACCGCCGGACTGTTGGAGTTGGAACCCTCCCAAATGCACTGGAAGGAGCAGCCATCGCCCGAGGCGGTATTGCCGTCGTCGCACTCTTCCCCGCCGATCGAAGCGTCATAGGCCAACGACCCGTTGCCACAGACCGACCCCACCGCGGCGGAACCCTCGTTGGTGCAGGTCGCGGAACATCCATCATCCGCCACGCTGTTGCCGTCGTCACATTCCTCAAACGCTTCCGGCGCACTGTTGCCACAGCAGTTGGTGGGCTCCGGTGTCAGCGGATCGCTATCAAACACACACGCCGCCGTACCCTCCCACACACAGGTGTTGGAACAGCCGTCGCCCGGGGTAGCATTGCCGCCGTCGCACTGTTCGCCATACTCCACCACCCCGTTGCCGCATACCGATATGTTGGCTTGCGAGCCCGAAAGCACACACTGCCCATTGCAGCCGGGCGCCGGCCCCAAGTCCAAGATGCCGCCGCTCATCAAAAACGCGGTGGTGGTGTTAGATGACGTCCAGCTCCAGCCGTAGTCGGCGCCGTTGAGACGCTGCCCACCTTCGGAACACGAGTCCGGCGGGCCAAAGGGCGTAACCGCAAATCCCTGCCGCTGCCCGATGGCCTGCAGCCGCGCGTTGGAAGGAGCCGTCTCCACATGATCTACCGCACACAAGGCGCCGTCGGGACTGACACGGAACGTCCATGAGAAGGTGTTGCCGCGGTTGAGGTTCACCAAGGCCACGCCCGAGGAGCTTCTCACCGTGCCGTTGATTGACACACGGTAGAACGTATTAGGTGCAAGGGGCACCAGTGGGGTGATGATCTGCTCGGTGCCGTCTTCGATCAGCGGGGGCAGCGCAATGGGCAAGTCCACCAACCCAACTTCGCAGAGTTCACTGGGGCACTCCTCCAAGTGGACCGAGGAGGCCGTGAGCGTGGTGGGATCCATGGCCACGTTGAACTCGGCGCCAATCTGGGCGTTCACGCAGGCCGTGTCGCAGTTGGGCCAAAAATTTTGTACCTCCGGGTCGGTGAAGTCCACGGTGACAAACGCGCGGCCGTTGATGCCTTGCTGCACCAAGGTGGCAATCACATTGACCGCATTGCCCACGGTTTCGTTGGCGGCCGAGGCGATGCGCTCCAACAGGGAAGCGCGCGGCAACACATCCACCGAGGGAGAGGCCGGCGACCCCACATTGTTGGTGGTGCTCCACTGAATGGTCTGCCCCACCAAGCTCAACAGCACACAGGCATCGCTCCCCAATCCGCTCGCCGAGAGCAGCGCATCGCCCTCGTCGCCGTCGACATTAATCACCCCATCGCCCTCCTCTGTGAGCGTTCGCTGCCCGGGGGCAACCATCACACTCTCGACCGCACAAGGCAACGGGCTGGAACCCGTGCGGAAGGTGTACACAAAAGGTGCGCTCATGGGCTCGCCCGATGGGCCCGCGGCGGTGATGCCCGTTGTGAGCGTGACGCGATAAGAAGTGGAGGGAGGGAGTAGGACGTCCGGGGTGAATTCGAACCTGTCGGCCATCACGGCAAAGCTCCCGGAAATCGGCGCCGCCACTTGAGCGCAGGGAATCTCCGGGTCGGCTCCCGTACACTGTTGCACCTGCACCGTGCCCGCGTTGATGTTGGTAATGTTGGTGGTGAAGGCGGCGGTGACCTTGGCGTTGACGCACACGGTCGTTCCTCCCGAGCGACCATCCCAAGGCGACGGGCTCACGATGCGGTTGGGCACGTTCACGGCATCACATTGGCGAATCACTCGCGGCACCACCGGAATGGGACCCGTGACCCATTCAAAAAGCATGTTGGTTGAAGGGATCGGCGCCGAGCAGTCAATGGTGAGTGGCGTGCAGGCCAAAGTATTGGGGCAGCAGCGATTGCCAGTGCTACAAGCGTTGGCGACCGTGGGATCGCAGGACGCCACTTCAAAATTCACCTCGTTGCTTGGGTTGCCACCCACGCTCACGGTGAGGGGACCTGTGACCGCGTTTGATGGGACGGGGGCGGTGATGAGTGTTGGCTCCCATCGGCTCGCCGTGGCGGGAGCTCCGTTGTAGAACGTCACTCCATCCGTGACCGATCCAAAATACTCACCATAGATGTTGACTACCGCACCGGTGGGGCCGCTGACGGGAGTGATGCCGCAAATGCCCGGTCCCGAAGTGCCGGAGACCACGCTAAAGCCAACAACATCACTCTCGCGCAGATCGGCTCGCACCACGCGCACATTATGTGCCCCGAGTGCCACCGGCACGCCGATCGGGGTCGTGTAGGTCTGCGGCACCTTCACCGTGATACTGTCGTTATGCCAGGGCGAGACGGTGCATGAGGGCGGGAAAGACACGTCGCCGATCGCTTCGTTGCCACTCACAGAGTCCACAAATCGCACCGTGCCTTGCGACGCACCGAAGTTGTCGCCAAAGACCGTGATGTAACCGCCACGGGGTGCCGAGGCGGGGCTGATGTAGGAAATGGAGGGTGCGGGCAGGTCGGCATCGGTGACCTCAAAACGCAGCGGATTGCTTTCCACGGTACTTGATCGCATCACCACGTTCTTCTCACCGATCGTCGTTGAGGGTACCACCACATCCAGACCGGTCGCCGACCAGTTGGAGGTCATGGAGGCGTCGGTGCTGTCAAAGAACACTTGACCGGCCGCGTCGGTACCGAGGTTGCTGCCCGTCACTCGTATCGTGGCGCCAATACCACCTTGCGTAGGTGAGACATTGCACAACCCCGGGCGCAGTGTTTCGTTGAAGGTGAAGTCGGGAAGTGCCGGCCCGTTGGTGTCGTTGGTGCGGTCGGAGAGACCGGCGGCCGTGGTGAGTTCAATCGGACCCGGCGGCATGGGGAACCCCCCCGTTATAGGTACCGCCACAATCACTTGGGACGACCCCCACCCACCCGCGCACGCCAGGGCACCTTCAATATCATCCGAAGCGTCCGTGGGGTCGCCAAGGAATGTAACCGTGCCCACATTGCCGCCCAAGTTTTCGCCCATGATGGAAACAAAGCTCCCGGACGCGCCATTGTTCGGTGCAAAACTCACAATCTGGGGCAACTCCACGCACAGCCCCGCCACGCATGGCCCCGACGCACACTCGGCACTGGAGGTGCAAGACGACCCCGCACAGGCGCCGCAGTAGTCGGCACTCGTGGCATCACCGCCGCAGTCAATTCCCGTTTCTCCAAAGTTTTGAACGCTGTCAAAACAGTGCTCCGGTCGCGCGATTACCGTGACGTTGGAGGCATCGCCGGACTGCCCGGCAATGTCGGTCGCCACCGCGTCAATGACATGGCTCGATTGGGACAGAAGCCCCGAGGCCACCCAGTTGATGATGGCGGTCATGCTCGTTACCGTGGAGCTTGGCGCGTCGGTGCCCACAAGCACCTCATCTACCAGCGCCTCCACCAACCCCACCCCCGCGTCGTCGTCCACCGTCATGGTCACAGGAATATCGGGCGAGGTGGAGACCGAGTCCCCCGTCTCGGGATAGGTGATTACAATGTTGGGCGGGGTGACGTCCACAATGCTGCCCGTCACAAAGGTTTCGGTACAACCGGCAAAGCCGCAGTTCACCAAGGCGCCGTTGCTGCCGCGCAACCCTCCCCCCACCGTCACCTCGTAGGCGGTGTCCTCATCAAAACAGCCACGGTCGGCGTTGGGCGCGGGGCATGGAGCCGAGGGGGTGAAGCGAACCACGGGACCTGTAACGCGAATGGCTCCTTCCACGTCCGTACTTGATCCCACGGGGCGAACAAGGATGTTGTTCTCGGTGGTCGTGGCATTCACCGAGGAAGAAAACGCGATCTGCACCACCACGTTGCGGATGGGCACCGCACCCGAGGGGGTGATGCTTTGCAGAGAAAAGCCGCTGCCAAAAGGTGTTCCGCCCGGCGGTCCTCCTCCACCGGAGAAGACATCGGAGGATGTTTGACTGGCGCCGGTCGCATCCAACAACGTGTTGAGCACAAATTGTGTAATGGCGTAGGCGGCCAAGATGATCACCAACCCGATCGCCGCATTCACCAGAATCTGTTGTGCGCGCTTGGTCTCCTCCTCACGACCACCGGCCAACATCCACCGGAAGCCGGCATAAATGATGAGTCCGAGGGCGAGCACTCCCAGGAAACCCAGCAGGATGCGGATGATGCGGGCAATAATGATGCGTGGATCCTCAACACCCAGCCCGGGGTTGAACTGGTCAAAGCCGGTGTCAATTTGTGCAAAGGCGGGCTCGATCGCGAGAAGCCAATAGCCAATAGCTAATAGCGCTACCCCGCCGGCAATGATCCAGAATGCTTTTCTCCGGAGCGTCATAGCGTGAAGTTCGGATACGCACATACGCCGGCCTGTGCCTGATCATTGCAGCAGTTGGCGCCGGTGCCCACGCAACTGGTGGTGCGCGACGGGGTGAAACAATTTTGGTAGACGCTCCGCAGCCCCGAGTCGGTCTCCAAGCCATAGAGAATGTTGGCCGAGAAGATGCCGTGGTTGACGGTCACCTGGTGGGCAAAGCCCGAGGTGACGGGGACGATCGCACTCTCAAAATAGAACCACAGCGCCTCTGAGGGAGTATGCACCACAATATTGTCGGCCGTGACGGATGCAAGGGAGAGAAGGGAGTCGAAGGTGAGGCGCACCGGTTGATCGAAGTCAATATTCTGCGCAGGGTTGCCGGGAGTAATGGCGGGCGTCATGGCGGTCACGACCGGCGGGTCGAGTTCAATGTCATTCGTTGTTGAAAAGTCCCAGGCATAACTGTCGGTCACCGGCCCCGTGGCCGCGCCATCGCCATTGCCATCCAGCGCATTGCCCGACATATCCACCACACCGTTGTAGGGCGTGGCCGCAGCGGGCGCATCGGTGCTCACCGTGGCTGCCAAGACCGTCACAGAGATGTCTTCGTTGCCGGGCAAACAGTAAATGGTCTCGCCGCAAGAGTTGGTGCCGCACGCGTTATTGGACACAAACTCCGAGGTCTCGGACTGGTTCACCGCCGTCCACGCGCCCCCCACAATGTTGCTCTCGCCATACGTCGCCGTGATGTTGGTGAAGTTGGGGATGGGAGCAACACCCGGATAAAACCCCGAGGCCGTAGTGGGGTCCACTGCTTCGCTGAAGTTGACTTGGATCAAAATGTTGCGCGCCACCGTGGAATCCTCAATCGGGATCACCGATTCCACCGTGGGAGGCGTGAGGTCGAGTTCGGTCGAAACCATGAAGCGCCATGAGTAGCCATCACCAAACGCACCGGTAAACGCCGAGGTGCCCGTGGCCAAAGTAATGTCGGGGGTGAGCTCCACCGTGTAACCCGTGTTGGCCGAAGAGCTTCCCAAAAAGGCATCGGGGTTGAACACAAAAGTTTTCTGGTCGGGTGTCATGGCCACTTGCACGGCCGCAGCACTTAACGCCGCCGCACGGCCACCTTCCGTTGGGTAGATCAACACCGACCCTTCCCTCAAGGGCAGCGTCACCGTGGGGTTGTCGGCATAGCCGTTCATGATAGAGCCCGGATCGATGGGGTCACGGAATGCCACGGAGATATTTGTGTTGCGAGGAACGTCCTGGGCATTGCGACGCGGGTAATGCCAGTCAATGCTGCCGGCGCCAAGCGCGGTGCTAAAGGGATCAATCAACTCCACCGCGTCCCCTCCCCCCGAGCTCTGGCCAAGACCGAGCGCCGTTGTCAACGCGTTGAGAACAAATTGCGTGATCGCGAGCGAGGACAAAATAATGATCAGCCCAATGCCGGCGTTCATGAGGACCTTCCGCGCCTGCTCCACCTTGTCCGTGTCACCGCGGGCCGTCATCCACAAAAAGCCACCATACATGACCAAGAGCACAGCAACGATGCCAAGAAAGCCCAAGACGATTCGAACAATACGCCCGATGATAATGCGGATGTCCTCCTGGCCGAGGTTGGTTGCGTCGGCGACCTCCGTGAGGTTGGCCACGGCGCCTTGAGCCAGCGCCGGGTGTGCCGCGAATACAAAAACACTGATCGCAAGGGCGATCACGGAGGCGATGCTTCCAAGAATGCAAAAGCGCCTTTGCGTCATGACACGGAATTCGGATCTATTGTACCGAATTCGCGCCACGCCGTCAGGCGCAGGGTGGGGATAGGTATTCCTCCACCTCCGCGCGAACATCTTCTCCATTCGCCGCAGCGCCGGCGGCCTTCATCACCGCGCCCATGAGCTTGCCCATATCCTTCATGGTCGTGGCGCCAAGGTCGGCGGCGAGCGCAACCACATGTTTGCGAATCTCCGCACGTTCCATGGGGGTTGGCAAAAACTCTTGGATGATGGCAAGCTCTGCCTTGGTCTTGTCGATCAGATCTTGGCGCTCGGCCTTCACAAAGTCGCCCATGGCATCCTTGAGTTGCTTGGTCGCTGTCTTCAACACGTCAACGATCTCGGCATCCTGCAGCTCGCGTTGAAGGTCAATCGCTTTATTTTTGATGGCCGCCTGCAGCCCGCGCAGCGCGTCCACCACTTCGGGCTTGCGATCCTTCATGGCTTGCTTGAGGCGATCTTGGATTTTTGATTGAAGTGACATAGGGATAAGTATTCAAGTATTCGAGTATTCTCGTATTCAAGTATCTGCATCAACATGAGAGGTTAGTAGGAGGACGCGGAGCGCATGATGCCGTGAATCAGATCGCGCGATTCCTCTAGGAGAAGATCGAGCGCAGCGGCCGTGTCCTCGGGGAAGAAGTGCAGCCCGGCTGCGACAGAAACTTGACTTTGCAGTTCGTTGTTGGATCCGAGAGCCATCGTGTAGAACCGTACCTTGTCGGCGGCTGTTTGGCGACCAAACCCTTCAGCGATGTTGGACGAGATGGAGACCGCCAACCGTCGCATCTGGCTCGTGAGGCCAAATTGTTCCTCCTTCGGAAATGGCTTGGTCGCTTCATAGATCCGCAGAGCAATGCTGATGGCTTTTTGCCACGCAATGAGGTCTCGGAAGCTTTTGATGGTTCCCTTCGTGCCCATACTCGAATACGCGATACGAGATACATGAATACTAACACAAAAGGGCTTTCGCCCTTTTGTGTTACCTGCGACGGCGCTTGGGGCGGAAGTCCGCTTCCGTCGCCTTGCCGGTCTTGATCAGCCATTGACGCTTGCTGGCCACGGTGAGCCCGCGCACCTTTTTCGCCCGTGTGGCATTGCGGTTGGGAACCGAGTCACTAAACCGGTGCCGTCGTACTTCCTTGATCAGCCCGCCCTGTTGGATGCGGCGCTGAAATCGGCGGTACAGAGCATCAAAGCTCTCCCCTTGTTTGCGTTTGACGTCTCGCATGTTGCTTCTCTCAATTTCAACGGTGGCCGCAGAGTATCATGGGTTGACGCGGGCGTCAAGGGAGCGTCACAGATGTATCGGGAAGTTATCCAATGGCAGAGATGCCATTTGTCCCAACGCCAATGAGGGAAAGTCAGGAAGTGAAATATTGACGACCGTCAATATTTCACGCTCGGAGCTCAAAGGACATGCGCAACGAAAATCGAGACCCACTTGGCAATCCCCAGATCTGCGATTTGCTCCCGAAGATCAAGAATCACATCAGAGCGCGTCCGCCAAACACTAAGCTGAACTTGTTCAAAACCGGCTCGCTTAAGCTGTAATCGAAAATGATTCCTCACGTCGCGCGCGTGTTCAGGGATGTCGAAAATGACATAGCAATAGTGGTCATCCGGCAGCGACCTATCATTTTGTCGAACTCTCTCCCATCGTGCGGCTATTCCGCCATTCTTTGTTAGTGAAACGTAATATTGTTCCCCAATCCGCTTGATTCTGATCAGCCGCCTCTGACGGAGAGCAAGCAGGTGCTCGCGCTTCTCTTTCCGCCGTCGCATGGCCTCACGATAATGCAGTTCGCGTCGCCGTGTACCAATCGGCATGAACAACGGGTACGCGTACCAAGTGTTGATCAGCGTCACGGAGTCGTTGATAAAGCAAAGGGTCTCGACGATCTTCGATGATGGTTTCTTTTTAGACATAATCCTCCCGTCTTGAGTGGGAGGAAATCTTGACGGTCGTCAATATTTACGACTTTATTTTAGCACGAGCGGCGCAGCGGTTGGGGGAGGAAAAAGATCAGAAATGCCCCATGGCGTCAAGAGTCCCCTGTGGGTAAGTTGCTCATCAACGCATCACTCCCCAGTCGCACATTGAGCGCGAAAAAGGTTACGAGGAGGTAGAGACCGGAGGGTTGTGTCCAGAGATAGTGGTCGGTCAGGGCGAGCACGAGCACCACCGTGCCAAGCGACATGGCCATGATGGCGGCCGAACGACGAGGGCGGCGGTGCACGTCCCAATCGGTCATCACAACAAATATCAGTGCAGCGATGCCGCCGAGCGCGCCAAGCTCCGCGACAATCAACGCCGGCACGTTGTGGATGGGTTGGTAGACCCACACGGCCTGGAGCGGCTTCACTTGCTGCAATAAAAACGGATAGACCCCCACCCCTCCTCCGAACAACATCGGGATCGCCCCCTGGGTGACCACCGACCGCCATTCGCCCCACTGACCAACGCGCTCACTCACTGACCGCTGCTCCAGGCGATTGGATGCGTCGAATCGGGATCGCAAGATCGGCGACAATGCGATCGCTACGATCACCACGACAACGACTCCAAGCAGCATCGGCGAACGCGCGCGCTTCCACACATCGCCCTCGCCGATCCACCAGTGCCCCACGGAGAACACCCCAAGCCCAAGCGCCGCCGCCACCCACGCCCCGCGCGAGGCGGACATCACCAACGCGCCGCCCATCATGGCCGCCGTCAACCAAAACAAAAAGTCGGAGGTCTTGAGTCGCGCTCGCCCCACCGCGCAGGCCAGCGCCACCAACCCAAAAGCCAAGAATCCGCCAAACATATTCGGATGTGGAAAGGATCCATAGGCGCGCAACCACCGGCCCTGGCCCCATTCCACGACCGCAGTGCCTAACACATCGGGATCCTGCGCCGCGATCCCAAGCACCGTGGACGCATCAATGTTTTGCTGTGCCGCTTGCAACCATCCAAGTAATGAAGGCACCACAAGCCCGATGGCTATGGAAGCGAGCACAACATCCATCGAGATATCTTCATCTGTCACCAATGTCGCAAACAACGCCACGGCCAACACCAGTCGAATCCATCCCTGCAAGGCCACGCGCGGCTCGGGCGCCCAGAAACATGCCGCAAACCCAAGGACCATCATCGCCCCCAGCGCTACGGTCATCCATCGTCGCTTTGGCACACTCCACCATTTCCGCCACATAGCCGCATCAATTCCCAACACGGCCACGACCAACAACACCACCAGCACTACCTCAAATCCATACACACTGATGCGTCCAAACTCACTTGGGGCACCATAGACCAACGTCTCTCCCGCAATCCATCGCGTCTGCCACGGCAGCAACAGAAAGAAGAGCGCTACGAGCGCGTGGCGAGATCGTTGCCATGTGTTGCGCAGAGAGCCATCCATGTTTCAAAAACCTCTTTCCGGCGATCGTGCACGTGGAACTTGAGCACCCGATCGCTCACCACCACGTCGGTGGATTGATTGATGGCCGACCGGATTGCTTCCGGAAATCGCCACTGCGATAGCCGTCGAGCCATGCCGTTGAGCATTCGGACGATCCACTCCCCGGGCATCTGCACCGTCCGGATCCGATCGTACCACGCCACCTCTACCGGTGCCGCGTTGGGGAACCGTTCAAACGCCCAGGCATTGGCCGCGCGAAACGCCTCGGCCACGCCGCGATCCACCATCCACACAAGCGACACCGCCCAATGCGCCAAGTAGGGATCGTCGGGGACAAGGCGCAGAGACGAGAGGTCGAGCGAGGCATCGTCCACAAAAAAGGTGAAGTCAATCGGGTTGTGCTTACGCAGTCCCGGCCGCGCGCGCAGCAGCAGCAATGGCAGCGTGACCAATAGCCGCACAGCCCACAGCGTCCCCGGCCGCGCCACCACAAAAAAATCGATGTCGCCCTCGGGGTGTGTGTGCTCCCACGCCAACGTGTTGGCCACCGCCACGCCGCGCAC
>CAZWSS010000003.1:0-4127 GCA_964636795.1 uncultured Gammaproteobacteria bacterium | reverse complement strand
GGGATCGGCGGGACTTCGAGCTGGCGCGTCCGCACGCCGCGCACGCCGGGCACCGCCCCCACCCACCGTGCCACGCGTCGTGCCCGTCGCATTTTGCCGCGCGCATCTCGGTAGGCCGCGTGATCGCCTTCCATCAACCGCTCACTCCCCGCAAAACAAAAACGCCCGTGGTGCATGGTGAGCCGACCGGACGCGCGCAAACACTCCAACGCCCACACCACCTCATGCAATGTATACGGATGCGCAGGAGAATCCATCCATCGCCACACATCCACCGCCGTAGCCGCCAACCCGTTCGCCGCAAAGTACGCCACCGTGCACACGGTATCGTGCAACACATCCTCCTGCCGCATGGACAGGATGGCGCTCATACTACCCCGCCGCCTTGCGTCGCCGCCCCACCAACCATTGCTGCACCACACTCACCACATTGGAGATCAACCAGTAAAGTGTCACGCCCGAGGGCAGCGTGGCGCCAAACACCACCGTCAACAGCGGCATAGTGTAGGTCATGGACTTGGTCATGGACGCCATCATGGCCTCGTCGCGCGCGCCTTCTTTTTTGGCCACGGATGCGGGCGGCGTCTTGACTTGGATCATGCGCACCTGCACGTACTGGATAATGCCGGCCAGCACCGCGAGCGGAATGCTCTTGCCCGCCAAGTCCACGATTCCCAAAAACACCGTATGCACCACCTCGGGTATCGTCACAAAACTGTAAAGCGACTGCAACATCTCGGGGTCGGTCACACTGCGCCGCAGCACGTTGTAGAGCGCGAGCAGGATCGGCAGCTGCACCAAGAGCGGCAAGCACGAGGAGAGCGGGTTGACCTTCTCCTCTTTGTACAATTCCATCATCGCCTTGGCCTGTCCCTCCTTGTCGCCTTTGAACTTCTCCTTGACCGCCTCGATCTTGGGCTGCAGCGCCTGCATGGCCGCCTGCGACTTGAGCGACTGCCCCGTGAACGGCCACAGAATAAGTTTGATGATGACGGTCAACAAAATGATCGCCACCCCCAAGTCGTTCCCCGGGAGCACGTCGTACAACCAAATCAACGCGTTGTACATCGGCTGCGTCAGGATGGTGAAAAAGATTCCGCCCATAGCTATTCCTCCACCTTTTCCTGTGTCTCGTCCGCCTCTTCCGCGGCTTCCGACGGCATCTCCTCGGCCGCCAACCCCTCCTCCACTTCCTCCGCGCCATCGTCGTTCTCATCCTCGGCATCCACCAAGTCCGCATCGCCCTCCTGCGCCTCCCCCACCTGCTTCATCTCTTCCGTGATCTCGGCCTGTTGCTCCTCCTCTCGCGCCTCCTCCTCAATCTTTGCCTCCTCGACAATAGCGGCCTCCTCCCCTGCCCGAGGGGAGGTGTCCGGCGCGGCTGCGACGGACGGAGGGGTGGGAGTACCTTTTTTGCGATCCACCGCCCCCTCACTCGACCCCTTAACAGTGCCGTCTTCTTCCGCCACATTGATGCGCCACCCAGTCAGCCGCGCCGCCAAGCGCACGTTCTGCCCGCCGCGACCGATCGCAAGCGACAGTTGATCGCCCCCCACCATCACCGTGGCAATCTTATCCGCATCATTCAACTCCACCCTCTGCACCTTGGCGGGCGAGAGCGCATTCATCACAAACACGCCCGGGTCGGCGTCGTATTCGATAATATCCACCTTCTCAATACCAAGTTCGGCAATGATCGTTTGAATGCGCGCCCCGCGCTGCCCGATGCAGGCGCCAATGGGATCAATGCTGTTGTCGTCGCAAGCCACCGCTACCTTGGAACGCGACCCGGCCTCGCGCGCGATAGCTTCAATGCGCACCGTGCCGTCGGCGATCTCCGGGATTTCGGTTTTGAACAGCGCCAGCACCAACTCGGGCGCCGTGCGCGACACCAACACCTCCGGTCCACGCATCCCCAAGTCCACCGAGCGCAAGTACACCTTGATCCGGTCGCCCGACACATAGCGCTCCCCGGGGATTTGATCCTCCGGACGCATCACCGCCGTACCGCGGCCAATGTCCACCAGCACCACGCGCCCCTCGCGCCGCTGCACCGTGCCCACCAGTACCTCGCCCTCCTGATCTTTGTACTCGTTGTAGAGCACCTCGCGCTCCGCCTCGCGCAGCTTCTGGGTGATCACTTGTTTTGCCGTCATGGCCGCCATGCGCCCAAACTCTCCGGGCACCTCTTGCTCCGTGCGAATCACCTCCCCAATCTCGGCGTCGCTCTTGAGCTCGGCCTTTGCCTTGGAGACCATCACCTGTGTCTTGGGGTTGAACTTGGGCTCGGCGCCTTCTTCCTCCACGTTCTTCTCCTCGCGGCGCGGCGGACGATCAAACCGCTCTTCCTTCTCGTCTTCCTCCGGCACTTCGGCAATCTCTTGGTCCTCCACCACGGTTTTGACATCCCACACGCGCACACTGCCGTTCTCGGGGTTGAACTTGGCCTCGAGGTTTTGCATGCGGTGGCCGAAGTCCTTGCGGTAGGCGGCGGCAAGCGCCGTCTCGATGGCTTCAATCACGGACTCGTAGGCGAGGCCTTTCTCTTCGACGATCTGTCGGATGGCTTGTTCGATGGCGGAGGACATAGATATTCGTAGGGACAGGTCGCGACCTGTCCAATGGTTATTTCGAGAACAAAGACCCGGCACTAGCCGGGTCTATCGTTGACAAAAGAATACATGTCCTGCTTCAAGCCGTCAAATGCATACCTGCATCTCGGCAGATACTCGATACGCGAATACATGAATACTTGAATACTCGCTTTTCGTTGCAACGGCGGGATGTGGTAGTCGTACGGGTGTCACGACTGCCCCATCCCTGTGCCTCGATCGGCTCCGAGTCAGTACGGCTCGGCGCCGACCGCGGCCTGCTCGAGGAGCGCGCGCATCCGGGCCAAGTGCGCGGCACCCCAGTCATCGGCGACCGTCTCCGTGTCGCCAGCCTCCTCCCCTGCCGGAGGGGAGGTGGTCGGCGCCTCGGCGACGACCGGAGGGGTGGGAGCTTCCAGCTCCTCCACCTCCAGCTCGGGCGGCGAGTCGGCCGGGGAGGCGTCAGGCACCTCCGCGTCGGCGACCTCTTCGCCCGAGAACGAGGAGGTGGATTGCAGGATGGCGATCCGGTCGCCCTGCGCCTCGATCCTGACCCGCAACTCCACGATCGTCTCCTCCTGTTCCCGGATCTTCGCGCTCTTGTGACCCACCTCCAGCGCGAGGCGCCGGAGCTCGCTCTGGTCGTGCTGGAGCGCCGCGGACGCGTCGCTCACGGTCTCCGGCCGCTCGTTGATCGCGGCCTCGAGCGCCACGATCCTCCGGTCGCGGGTGGCGACCTCTTCCTTGAGGGTGCTCCTCTCCCCCTCCACGCGGCGGAAGTCAGCTTTAGACACTGAGAGTTCAATCTCCAGCGCTTCCACCTCCGCCCGTGCCGCGGCCAGCTCCTCGCTCCTGTCGGTCAGCGCCGCGCGGAGCTGCTCGAGCTCATCCTCCTCGTCCAGATCCGCCTCCGCCATCGGAGCGCCGATGCTCTGGATGGCGTCGGACGTGACCGGGTCGTCATCCGCGGACGGTGCCCTCACCGGTTCGGCGCGAACCACCGGCCCCGCCTGCCACTGCTCCACCTTCCACCGGCGGTACGCCGTGCAGTCCATCCCCTCGCAGCCCTCCGTGTCCATCTCGGCCACGTAGACACCCTCCGCCTCCGCCCAGAGGTAGGGGAAGGTCACCGCCACGTCGTTGATGTGCGTCGGCAGGGCGACTCCCCGCTTCACGCCCATCACCGTCGAGGCGTTCTCGATGGTGATCGCCTCGACCGCCGGCGACAGCTCCTCGTCCACGAGGTAGACCGTCCAGCCGGCGGACGGCGTGCCGAACACCTGCACCTGGATTCCGCCGGGCTGCAGCGTCACGACCGGCGTCTCCGCGTTCCAGTCGATCTTGATCCGCTGCCCATCCCAGGTCTGCGCCTGGGCGGCGTGGAGGTTGATGAGGATGGCGATGGCGAACGCCACCACCGACAGGAAGACCGAACGGATCCGCTTCACTTGCTTTCTCCTCGATGCCGGCTCTCACATAAGTGAGGCGGGCGAAGCCCCGTTTGACGGGGATGGGGTTTGTGACGTCACGACTACC
>CAZWSS010000002.1:0-21453 GCA_964636795.1 uncultured Gammaproteobacteria bacterium | reverse complement strand
GCTGTCGAATGTGCCGCGCGCCCATGGAGGATGTGGCGCTCTCTGACGCGAGGTGGGCCGGGATGGCGGGGTCCCACTCGAGTGTGCGGTGGTCGCGCTTGAGCTCGGCCTCCAGGTGCTTGAGTTCGCGATCGGCGACTTGTTCAAGCTGCTTGGGCGAGAGCGGGCGGAAGAGGCAGATGCGATCCAGGCGATTTAACAATTCCGGTCGCAGCCATTCCTCCAAGCGGCGGCGTACATCGGCGTCATTCATCGTGTTGGCGGCAAATCCAAGGCCGCCGTTGGCAAATTGCCGGGAGGCGGCGTTGCTCGTAAGAATCACGATGCTTTGGTGGAAGGAAACCGTGCGCCCCGTGGCGTCGGTGAGCTCGCCCTCCTCCAAGATTTGCAACAAGATGTTGTGAATGTCGGGGTGGGCTTTTTCAATTTCGTCAAAGAGCACCACGGAGTGCGGTTGCTTCTTGACGCGGTCGGTTAAGAGCGCTTCGTCGCGATAGCCAACGTAGCCGGGCGGCGAACCGATCAACTTGGAGAGGGAATAGCGCTCCACGAACTCGCTCATGTCAAGCCGGATCAGTCCGTGCTTGGAGTGAAAGACCGCCTGTGCGATTTGGCGCGCCAGCTCGGTCTTGCCGCTGCCGCTGGGGCCGACAAACAAGAAACTGGCGAGCGGGCGTCGTTCGCGACGGATGCCCACCCGCGCGCGACGGATCAATTCTTTGCGCATCACCGAGCGGCGGATGTGGTCGGCCACGGTGCGGATCACCTCGGGCTGCCCCACGATGGCGCTCTTGAGCGTTCGCTCCATGCGCGCAAGCTCGGCGCGGTCATGCGCTCGCACCGAGAGGCGCAGGCCGGTCTTGCGTTCAATCACCCGCGCAATATCCTCGTGGGTGATCACGCCCAAGAACCGTTGCTCCTTGGACTGCTCGGCGCGCGCGAGCTCCTGCTCCACGCGCGTCTCTTGCACTTGATGCAAACTGGCGTCCAGGTAGCGCTCCTCCACAATCGCGGTTTTCTTTTGGCTGCGCACCACGCCCAACTGTGCCACAAGTTTTTTGAGGACGACGTGCTCGGGGGAGCGGTCGGCCACCGTGCGTGCAGCAGCGGCTTCGTCTATCAAATCAATCGCTTTGTCGGGCAGCCGGCTGGAGGGCAGGTAGCGCTCGCTTGCGGTTGCGGCAAACGTAAGCGTCTCGTCGGGCAGAGATACATGATGGTAGCGTTCGTAGCTTTGGGCGAGGCCGCGCAGAATCTCGATGGTTTCCTCCACGGAGGGTTCGGCGACCGTGATCGGTTGGAACCGACGCTCCAAGGCGCCGTCTTGTTCAAAATGTTTCTTGTACTCCGCGGGCGTGGTGGCGCCGATGCAGCGGATCCAGCCGCGCGCCAGGGCGGGCTTGAGCATGTTGGCGGCGTCCATGGAACCTGATGCAGAGCCGGCGCCCATCATCATGTGGGCTTCGTCAATGAACAAGATGACGTCGGGATTGTCTCGCACCTCGTCAATGATCTGCTTCATGCGACCCTCAAACTCGCCGCGGTACATGGTGCCGGCGATCAAGGCACCCAAGTCCAGGGCAAAGACGCGCTTGTTGAGGAGCGCGGGCGGGACATCATGTTCCAAAATCTTGCGCGCGAGGCCTTCCACGATCGCGGTCTTGCCCACACCGGGCTCGCCAATCAAGAGCGGGTTGTTCTTGGTGCGGCGCGAAAGAATTTCCATAACGCGTTGAAGCTCGGTCTCGCGGCCGATCACGGGATCCAACTCTTCCTCCTCATCGGTCAATTCGGTGGCGAAGTACTCCAACGTGGCCAGGGGGCCGCCGTCGTCCTCGTCTCGATCCCTGTGCTCCGCAAGCTCGGGCGTCCACGGCGTGAGCGCGCCTTCTTGCGTCATGATGCGCACATCGGAGAATCGCTGCGTGCCTTGCATGATGATCTGCAGCTGACGCCGCACCTCCTCCACGTTGGCGTTTGTATCTTCCAAAAAGGTGGCGATGGTGGTGTTGCTTACTTGCAACAGTCCGGCAATGAGGTGCTCGGTGCCCACGTAGGCGTGTTCGTACACCGTGGCGGTGAGCACGGCTTTTTCAATCACGCGTTTGGCGGGCTCGGATAAGGGCGGCAAGGCCTGCTCGGGAATCCGCTCGGCAGTGGGTAAGGCTTCGGGCACATGCAAAAGCGCGCGCAGGCGATCGGCATCAACTTTTCCTTTGCGCAAAATCTCCGCGCCTACCGATCCTTCCTCGGTGGCCACGCCCCACAACAAATGTTCGGGCTCAATCTGCCCGGAGTGCGTTTCCACAACCAAGCACAGCGCGCGGGTGAGCACGTTGCGCAGGTGGGCGGTAAATCTGTCGATGACGTCCTGCATAGGAGGGTCTAACGCCCCATGGATCGGAGGCGATGGATGCGCTCGGCTACGGGCGGATGCGTGGAGAAGAGGCGTGAGAGGGTGCCGCGATCTTTGAAGGGGTTGCTGATGAACAGGTGTGCGGTGGCGTGGGTGGCGCGGCGAAGGACATGCGGATCGCTCTCGATTTTCTCGAGCGCCGAGGCGAGGCCTTCCGGGTAGCGCGTGAGCAGGGCGCCGGAGGCGTCGGCCAAGAATTCGCGCTTGCGGCTTATGGCCAACTTGATCATCTCACCAATCAACGGCGACAAGATGAGCAGCACGAGCGCGATGATGAACCCGATGCCGCTGCCGCCCCCGCGCCGGTCACTGTTTTGAAATCCGCTCCACCGCAGCACGTCGGCCAAGAGCACAATGGTGCCAATCAACACCACCACGATCGTCATCACCAACATGTCGTAGTTTTTGACGTGGGAGAGTTCGTGGGCGATGACGCCTTCCAGTTCCGTGCGCTCGAGGCGATCGTGCAATCCGGTGGTGACGACCACGGAGGCATGTTCAGGATTGCGCCCCGTGGCAAACGCGTTGGGGGATGGATCGTTGATGATGGCCACCCGTGGCGTGGGCACGCCCGCCGTGATGGCGAGGTTTTCCACGATGCGGTAGAGCTCGGGGTGGTCACTTTTTTCGATCACCTTTGCCCCGGATGTCATGAGTGCCACCTTGTCGCTCGCGAAGTAGCTGGCGATGTTGAGGCCGACGGAGAGAATCGCCGCGATGGTCAGTCCGCCCACATAGTCGCCGGTGTAGGCGCCAAAGGCATAGCCCACTCCAAGCAGCAACAAAACCGAGAGCGCCATGAGCAGCACCGTCTTGCGCTTATTTTTTGCGATGTCGTTGTACATGATGCTTTGGGGAGGATCGAATTTGATCAAGTGGTGACGGGCGTTGCTCCCCGGGGCACTCAATGAACGGTTTGGCTTGGTCCCCTCTCAAAGATTCATTCAATGAACTTTGAGAGGGGCAAACTGTTCATTGCGTGAGCGAGACGACCGCAGGAGTCGTTGAGCGTCCCCGAGGAGGAATGCCCGGCGCTCACTCAAATTCGATCCACTAGAACGCTACCTTGGGGTTCTGGCGCTCGCTGGCGTCATCCAGCTCAAAGAACATACGCGCCTTGAAGCCGAGCGGGTTGGCAATCACCACGGCAGGGAACTGCTGCACCGCGGTGTTGAAGTCGCGCACTTGACCGTTGTAGAAGCGGCGCGCGGCCATAATCTTATTTTCCGTATCGGCCAATTCCTGTTGCAACTGCAAGAAGTTTTCGTTGGCGCGGAGATTGGGGTAGTTCTCGGAGAGCGCAAAGATGGTCTTAAGGGCACCCGTGAGCATGTTCTCCGCCTGCGCGAGCTGTGCGGTGTTGCCAGAGGCCTGCGCGTTGACCGCTGCCGTGCGCGCGGCTGTGACGGCTTCCAACGTCTCGCGCTCGTGGGCCATATATCCCTTCACGGATTCCATCAAGTTTGTAATCAAGTCATGGCGGCGCTTGAGCTGAACATCAATATCCGACCATCCCTCGTCCACACGGTTGCGTCGCGTAACCAAGGCGTTGTAGAGAAAGAGCACGTATCCGGCCAGGACGATAACGACGGCTAAGATAATGATCAGGGCAGTCATACGATGGTTGAAAAGGAATTCAATGTTACAATCATTCTACGCATTTTTAGCAGATTATTCCATGTATGGCAACCCAACCATTGGCGAAAGAGAGGGATTTGTTCGTGTTTGATATGGATGGCACGCTTGCGCGCAGCAAGACGCCGATGGACAAGGAGATGGACGGGCTCTTGTGCGCGCTGTTGGAAGATCGGCAGGTGGCGGTGATTGGTGGAGGATGGTTGCCGGTGTTTCAATGGCAAATTCTTGACGAGCTCTCGGCCTCGCCCGAGGCGCTCTCGCGGTTGCACTTGATGCCGACATCGAGCGCCAAGTATCTTCGGTTTGAAGAGGGCGCGTGGAAGGAGGTGTATGCGCTCGAGCTCTCGCAAGAAGAGCGCGCGCATATCTTGCAGGCGTTTGCAGCTGCCTTCAAACAGGTTGGCTACATGCATCCCGAGAAGCTCTACGGCGATGTGATAGAAGATCGCGGCACGCAGATCACGTTCTCGGCTCTGGGACAAGAGGCGCCCATTGAGCTCAAGGATGCATGGAAAGATTCGCCATTGGATCGTCGGCGCGAGATTGTACAAGCGATGCAACCCATGTTGCCGGAGTTTGAAATCAAGATCCCGGGCAAGACGTCGATCGATATTACGCGCAAGGGCGTTGATAAAGGATATGGCGTGGAGCAACTGCACGAGCGGCTCGGGATTCCCATCGACCGCATGATCTTTGTGGGGGACGCGCTTTACGAAGGTGGCAATGACGAGCCAGTCAAGCGCACCGGCATTTGCGCGATCGCGATCAAAGATGTGGAGGAAACCAAGGCGCTGATACGGGGGTGGTTGCAGGTGATTTAACAGTCGTTATTGCTCGGTTCTATCTTTAAGAAGTTATCAAACTTATCCTAATTCCTGTTAAGATTGATAAGATGATATATTGCAATCGTTATGAATGCAGCAGACAACCCCTTTAATCCTGGCGCTGGTACACCGTGCTGTTGAATCAAATGTACAAAATCGCAGAACAAGCAGGTTATCAAACCGTACTCATCGAATCTCCAGAGGAGAAAACTCTTGCAGAACTCTTAGCTCCATCACTACGTCAGATTGCTTTAAAATTGGATTTGATTGAGGGGAAAAAAGAGAAGAGTCGTAAGGTCATGTCTGCATTACGATCTTTTGCATCGGCCTTCAAGGTTAATATTGGTGATAGAGGCTTTGGAGTAGAGCCATCGCATGGAACAGCTGATAGTGGAGTTATTGATCGGGATCTCATTGATCTGCTCGTTGCGGTTGGTGAAGCAGCCGCGGAAGCGAAAGGAGGCGTTGCTCTTTTTATTGATGAATTACAATACGTCGAAGAACGAGAACTAGGAGCACTGATAGCTGGGATCCATCGCGTTGGTCAGTTAAACCTTCCATTGGTTGTCTTTGGTGCAGGGCTTCCGCAATTCGCTGGTCACACAGGCAAGGCGCGCTCATAGTGCTGAGCGGCTATTCGAGTTTCAAAAGATAGGGCCGTTGAATACTGAGGATGCCATGGCGGCAATTAGGAATCCGATCGAAGGGGGCGGTGCCGAGATTGATTCTGATGCGTTAGAGGCACTCGTGAATATTACCGAGGGGCATCCATATTTTTTGCAGGAATGGGGGAAACATGCCTGGAATAATGCACAGGGAGTCCGAATCACCATTGCTGATATAACGACGGCGAGTCAAAGCGTTGAAGCCGATCTTGACGAAGGGTTTTTCAGAGTGCGATTTGACAGGCTGACCAAGGGGGAGAAAGAGTACTTGCGCGCCATGGCAGAACTCGGTCGTGGCCCCCATCGTTCTGGAGATATCGCTGAAAAGCTAAACCGCTCAGTCGAAGCCGTTGCTCCAATCAGAGCTCGGGCTATTGCAAAAGGCATGATTTATGCACCTTCGCACGGGGATAATGATTTTACTGTGCCGAAGTTTGATGAATATATGCGTAGGGTGATACCGCAGTTTTCACCACATACTCCAAAGAAGAGAGCAAAAAGTAGTGACTATGCGTTCGACCGTAAGACAGGCGAGTTAGAAATAGCTTGTCTGCTATACTTCCCCCATGATGACTCTCCTGATCTTTCTTGTTGTCCTAGCCATGCTGGTGCTGGCGCATGAGGTGGGGCACTTTTTTGTGGCCAAGTGGGCGGGGATGCGTGTGTGGGAGTTTGGGTTTGGATTTCCGCCGCGGCTGTTTGGCATTCGGCGCGGCGAGACGGAATACACGGTGAACTTGATCCCGCTCGGGGGCTTTGTAAAAATCCATGGCGAGAGCGGAGAGGACAGACAGGATCCGCGCAGCTTTGCGTCGCATACGTTGTGGAAGCGGTTCCTTGTTCTTGTGGCGGGCGTGTGCATGAACGTGGTGCTGGCGTGGGTGTTGCTCTCCATTGGGTTCATGATGGGGTTGCCGGCGGCGCTGGATGGAGCCGACTACGACCCGGCGGATGTGTCGTGGGTGCAGACGCAGATCACCTATGTGCTGCCGGACTCGCCGGCGGAGGAGGCGGGGTTTGAGCTGGGGGACTCGATTCTTGCGGTAGACGGCACAGCGGTAGTGGATGCCCCGCGCGCTCGCGAGTTGATCGGGTTGGTACCGGAGGGGCAAGATATGACGTTGACGATTGAGCGCGATGGAGCCACGCGCGAAATCATTGTTGCCCCGCGCGTTATCGAGGGCGGCCGCGTCGCCATAGGCACCGAATTGACAACCGTCGGACGCGTACAATTTGCGCCGCCTGTTGCTGTTGCCGCCGGTGCGGGAGCTGCGATCGATATGACCGTGGCGACCGCTCATGGATTTTGGGGGCTCTTCACTCGCCTCGTGCGTGGAGAAGGCGTGGGCGTGGAGGTCTCGGGACCGGTGGGGATTGCCATCATGACCGGCGAAGTGGCAGATCTTGGCATCGGCTACCTTCTACAGTTCGCCGCGCTACTCTCCATCAACCTCGCGATCCTGAACATCTTGCCATTCCCGGCGCTCGACGGCGGCCGCGTCTTATTCCTCGTGATCGAGTTCTTCCGTCGTCGCCCCGCCACACCGATCGTGGAAAGCGCCGTGCACGGCATCGGCTTCACGCTCTTGATGATCTTGGTTGTTTTGGTAACCTACAAGGACATCATGCGGCTCTTTTAATGACAATGACAATAACAATACCAAGTCAAAGGCAAAGTCAAATGCAAATGCAAGGCCGATTTAACTTTGCTTTTGCCCTTGTCTTTAAATTGGAATTGTGATTGTTATTTAATCTCCGTGTGGCCGACCTATTCTCACAACTCGCATCCGTCCGTCAGCAGTTCGAGCATGACCTCGAACCGGTTTCGACTGCGGACGATCTTGAGGCGTTGCGCATCAAGTACTTGGGGCGCAAGAGTGCGTTTCAGGAGTCACTGCGGTTGCTCATGAACATGGGGGAGTCCGAGCGCAAGTCCGCGGGCGCGTCGGCGAATGCCATCAAGCAGCAGATAGTCGAGGGGATTGAACGCCGGGCTATCGAACTCGAGCGCGCGCGATTTGATGCTTTGGCGACCGAGGAACGGATTGACATCACGTTGCCGGGCATCGCTCCACCGCGTGGGCACCTTCATCTGGCCACGCAGGCCATTCGCGACATCGAGGTGATTTACGAGCGGCTCGGGTTTACGCGTGTGCGTTGCAGGGAAGTGGATTGGGAGTGGTATGCGTTTGAGACGTTGCGAATGGGTGTTGACCATCCGGCGCGTGACAATTGGGAGACGTTTTTTCTTGATGCGCTAGCGGATCCAAAGAAAGGTCGAATGATTCTCACACCGCACACCACCAATGGAGATGTGCGAGAGATGGAACGTGGTGACATGCCCATTCGCACCATGAACATCAATAAGACGTATCGTCGGCAGTCGGACATTTCCCACGTGCCGATGTTTCACCAGTTTGAGGGGTTGTTGGTGGACCGTGGGATTACGATTGCGCATCTAAAAGGACTCTCCGACCACTTTGCCAAGGAGTTTTTTGGTCCCGAGCGTGAGATTCGTATCCGTCCGCATCACTTCCGGTTTACGGAGCCCTCGTTTGAAGTGGACATCTCTTGCGGGCTTTGTCTGGGGAAGGGTTGCCGCATGTGCAAGGACGGGTGGTTGGAATTGGGTGGCGCGGGGATGCTACATCCGGATGTTCTGCGCGCGGGCGGTATTGATCCGGAGGAGTACACGGCGCTGGCGTTTGGGTGGGGGGTGGAACGCAGTCTCTCCATGCGTGCCGGTTTGCGTGTGCCCGATCTTCGCGTGATGTACAACAACGATGTGAGATTTCTGGAACAGTTTTAGATATGAATCTATTGGCACCCTACAGCTGGATCAAAGAGTTTCTCAGGACCGAATTCACGTCGGCTGATTTTGCAAAACAGATGTCCTTGATTGGTAACTCGGTGGAGCGACAACATCGTGCCGATCGCGGGCTCGATCACATCGTTGTCGGCTATGTGTTGGAGGTGCACCCACATCCGAATGCCGATGCGTTGCGTGTGGCGATCGTTGAGATTGCCCCGGGCGATGAACGTAGGATCGTGTGTGGCGGAGAGAATCTTGCGGGTGGTCAAACGGTAGCCGTAGCGCTTCCGGGAGCGAAGGTGCTTTGGCATGGAACGGACGAAGCGGAGATCGCGGAAACGACGATTCGCGGCGAAGCGAGCTACGGGATGATTTGTGCGGCGGAGGAGATTGGGTTTCCGCAACTTGCAAAGGGGAAGAACATCTGGGATTTCACGCAGGCGATCGATGTCAAGGTTCCGTCGGGCACTCCGCTTGCTTGCGCGCTCGATCTTGAGGGCGACGTGGTGTTCGATATTGAAGTCACAACCAACCGGCCGGATTGTATGGCCATGGTAGGTCAGGCACGGGAGGCGTATGCGGCCATGCTGGGAGATATGGAGGATCCGCTTGCGTCTCCGCTGACCTTGCCAACTTCAGATGGGCGAACACAAAAACCGCTCTCGGTGCGCGTGGATGACGCCGTTTTGTGTCCACGCTATATGGGAGTAGTGCTTGAGGTCTCGGTCGGCCCTTCGCCATGGTGGATGCAGAAGCGCTTACTATTGGCGGGAGCAAAACCGATCAATAACGTAGTGGATGTGACCAACTATGTACGGCTTGAGCTTGGGCAACCGTTACATGCCTTCGATTACGACCACATCGAGGGTGCCTCGATTGTGGTGCGTCGTTCGTCGGGGGAGAAGATCGTCGCGCTTGATGATGAGACCTACAACCTTGCTCCGAGCATGTTGGTGATCGCCGACGCTACAAGACCGGTGGCGATCGCGGGTGTCATGGGCGGTCGGGAAAGTGGAGTAACGGATGCAACGGCGACCATTATTTTGGAGGCGGCCACGTTTGATCCGTTGTCGATCCGCCGTACGTGGCGCGCGCTTGGGTTACCGTCGGATTCACAAGCGCTCTACGAGAAGGGAGTGTCGAGTGCATTGCCGGCCTATGGGTTGGCGCGCGCCGTTGATCTTCTCAAAGAGATTGCAGGTGCACGCGTGGTGTCGGAGGTCGTTGACTGCCGAGCCGAGGCCTACCATCCACGCCAACAAATGTTGCAACCGGAGCGCGTAAACGGGCTCATCGGGGTCATCGTTGACGAGGAGGTGCAGACCACCATGTTGCGTCGCCTCGGGTTTACGTTGGAAAAAAGCGGAGTCGGCTACAAGACGACCGTGCCGTTTTGGCGTGACAACGATATTGAAGCCGACGTGGATCTCACGGAAGAAATTGCGCGGCTCTATGGCTACCACAACCTGCCATCAACGTTGCCCGGTGGGGTGATTCCGCGCCGCGAGCGCGAGGTGTTGCTCGACCGCGAACAGGAACTCAAAGACCTATTGGTCGGCGCCGGCTACACCGAGCTGTACTCTAACTCCTTTGTGGACCCGGCGGATATGCGGCGCGCGGGATTTGATCCGGGCGGTGCCCTGCGCATTGCCAACCCGCTCTCCGAAGACACGTCCTTCATGCGCACCAGTTTGCTGCCGAGTGTTCTACGCGCCCTCGTCAACAATCAACAGCATGTCTCGGCCGAGCGGTTGTTTGAATTGCAACGTGTCTACCTCCCGCGAGAGGGCGATCTCCCGGAAGAGCGATCCATGTTGATGGTTGCCATGACGGAAGACGTCGCCAGTGAACACATATTTCGTCTCGCCAAGGGCATCATGGACACAATTGGTGCTCGCTATCACTTTGCCTACATGTTGAAGCGCGAGGAGGTGGCGCCATGGACGCATGTGGGACGAGCCGCATCCATCTGGGTGGAAGGGCAGCGTGTGGGATCCCTGGGCGAAGTGCACCCGATGCTCCTGCGGTCGTTTGGCATTGATCGCGCGCCCGTGCTGATCGAACTTGATCTTCCTGCTCTGCTTCCGTTTATGCACCTCACGCCGTCGTACCAATCGCCGGCTGCGTTTCCATCGGCGTTGCGCGACCTGGCCCTCATTGTGGACGAAGCGGTAGAGTACGAGGCCATCATGGAAACCATGAAAGGGGCATCTTCTCTGGTGCGAGCTGTTGAACTTTTCGATCTCTACCGTGGTACGCAGGTTCCCTCCGGCCGAAAATCATTTGCCATTCACCTCTCATTTGCCGCCGATGATCGCACGCTGATATCTGAAGAAGTGGACGAAGCCATGCGCGCGATTGTGTCTGGGCTGGAAGTTATCCACGGAGCTATCGTACGAGAATAGTGGTACACTGATTTTACTTTGTCATTTGTCTTAGCATTGATTATTGGATATTGATCATTGATTATTTGGTCTTTTCCTTTATGACCTCTCTCGAAATCCTCTGGATCGTCCTGGCCTTCTGCGCCTTGTGGGTGGCCGCCTTCTTTTGCTGGGCGCTTTACCACATCGCCATGGTTGTGCGGCGCGTACACCAAGTACTCGATGATTCGCGCGCGGCGCTGCATCATATTAAGGACGGCATTGCCGGGCTCAAGGAAAAGATTGACCATCATGCTCGACTTCTCGACCCGATTGTGGCGCTTGCCGGATCGGTAGCGCGCGAGATGAAGAAAAAGGACGAGGCGCCACGCTAGAGGCCGCATTTATCCACAGCCGACGGTTGACACGATGTCTGCTGTGAGGTGTATTGGGAGGAACGACCTCCCCCACTAACTTTCTCTCTATGGAGGAACACAAAGAAATTACGTCGTTCAACGAGGTTGTCAGTGTTTTGTCTAAGAAAATCGATGGGTTCGAGACGACTCTCACCAAGAAGTTCGATGGGTTGTCCAAGAAAATTGACGGGGTTGAGACATCGCTTGGCAAGCGGATCAATGGGGTTGAGGCGGATCTCACCAAAAAGTTCAAAGGTTTGTCTGAGAAGATCGATGGGGTTGAGACATCGCTCAATGACGCGGTGGACGTCTTGGCTCGACAAATCAATGGCATTGATGGTCGCCTTGATGGCATAGACGGCCGCTTGGATGGCATCGACGGCCAACTGGACAGCATTGATGGGCGACTGACCAAGGTGGAAGCCACGATGGTTACCAAGAATTATCTCGACGACAAGATGGCAGACCTGCGCGGCGATATCATGCAGGTCATCGGGATGGAAAACGACAAGGTGCTGATGGTCGTAGACGTGCTGCACGACAAGAAGCTGGTAACCGTTGCGGAACGCCAAACCGTGCGCCTCATGAAGCCGTTTCCAAAACGCTAGTGGCCTTTCCGGAAGGATGGGGTAAAATCGGTTCACCAACCGACCCCATGCCCTCCTTTGCTCACCTGCACACCCACTCCTACTACTCGCTCTTGAATGCTTTGCCGAGTCCGTTGAAGTTGGTGGAACGCATTAAGGAACAAGGGGGGACGGCGGTGGCTTTGACGGATGACGATGCTTTGTACGGCGCGATTCCTTTTTACCAAGCGGCCAATGCGGCGGGGATCAAGCCCATCATTGGGCTGGATGTGCACGTTGCACCCAATGGTCGCCACAACAAACGTGCTCGTATCGACAAGCAGGCATGGCGGCTTGTCCTGCTCGCGAAAGATAACATCGGCTATGGCAACCTCCTCAAGCTCTCGAGTGCGGGATTTTTGGAGGGCTTTTACTACACGGCGCGCGTAGACGACGAGTTGCTCGCGCAGTATCACGGTGGATTGATCGCGCTCTCGGGCGGACTGGGAGGAGAAATCCCGACGTTGCTTAAAAACGGCGACCGCGCCAAGGCCGCGGAGCGCGCACGGTTCTACCGGGACCTCTTCGGCACGGACCACTTCTACATTGAACTCGTACACCGAGCGGATGATCCCGATCAAGTCCGCATCAACCGGTTGCTGATCGAGCTCTCGCAAGAGACGGGCATTCCGTTGGTGGCGACGTCAAACGCATTTTACTTGGACCCAAATGACCACGAGGGGTGGGAGGCCATGCGCTGCATCCAAAAAGGGCAGACGTTGGAAGAGTACCGGCGCATGTCGGGCGCGGATATGGATTTGTCGTTGGCTTCCCCCGAGGCCATGGAGAAAGAATTCGCGTCGGTTCCCGAGGCGCTTGTCAACACCCAAGCGATTGCCGACCGCTGCAACACAACGATTGAGCTTGGCGTCAATCACTTACCGATCTTCCAGGTGCCCGAGGGCAAGACCGACGGCAGCTACTTGCGCGAACTATGTGAGGTGGGGTTGGTACAACGGTACAAGATCGTCATGCCCGAGGTGCGCGAGCGGTTTGAGTTTGAGTTTGCGACCGTGGACAAGATGGGCTTTGCCTCCTACTTCTTGGTCGTGGCGGACTTTGTGAACGAAGCCAAGCGCCGCGGCGTTTTGGTGGGGCCCGGGCGCGGATCGGCGGCGGGATCCATCATCTCCTACGCGCTTGCTATTACCGACATTGATCCGCTCGCCTACGGCCTCCTCTTTGAGCGCTTTTTGAATCCCGACCGTATCTCCATGCCCGACATCGACATGGACTTTGCCGACTCGCGGCGCGGCGAGGTGTTGCAATATGTGCGCGACAAGTACGGCAGCGATCATGTGGCGGGGATTGTGACGTTTGGGAAGATGATGCCCAAAGCGGCGGTGCGCGATGCGGCGCGTGTGCTCGGCCTCTCCTTCAAAGAAGCCGACGCAATAGCCAAGTTGGTGCCTCTACCCGTGCAGGGTCGCCACACGCCGCTCAAAAAAGCGATCGAGGAGCATGTTGAGCTGCGGCAGGCCTACCAGTCTCATCCGCAAACCAAACAGGTGATTGACTTGGCGATCGCGATTGAGGGTGCGCCGCGTCACACGTCGCAACATGCCTGTGGCGTAGTGATCAGCAACAAGCCGCTCACCGAGTATGTGCCCATCCAATCCTCGCAGCACGAGGACTTGGACTATGTCAGCCAATACTCGTTGGAGCCCATCGAGGCAACGGGATTGGTCAAAATGGACTTCTTGGGACTCTCCAACCTCACCATTATCGAGCAGGCGTTGGAGATCATCCAAGCAGTGCACGGGGTGACGATCAACATCAACACCATTCCGTTGACGGACCCCGACACATTCGCGCTGCTCTCGCGCGGCGAGACGGTGGGCGTGTTTCAATTGGAATCCGACGGCATGCAGCGCTACTTGGCCGAGCTCAAGCCCACGGTGTTTGAAGATATCATGGCCATGTGCGCGCTCTACCGCCCGGGTCCGCTCTCGGCCGGTATGGTACCCGCCTATATCAACCGAAAAAACGGTCGCGAACAGGTGGCGTATGACCATCCCAAGATGGAAGAGGTGCTCAAGGAGACCTATGGCGTGACAGTCTACCAGGAGCAGATCATGCGCATCTGCCGTGTGCTGGCCGGGTTTACGGGCGGCGAGGCGGATACCTTGCGTAAGGCCATGGGGAAAAAGAAGCGCGACGTGTTGGACAAAATGAAGGAGCACTTTGTGGAGGGCTGCAAGAAGAACGATGTTGCAGAGAAGATCGCCAAAAAAATCTGGACCGACTGGGAGGGGTTTGCCGACTACGCGTTCAATAAGTCGCATACGGCTTGCTACGGGCTGATTGCCTACCGCACCGCGTACTTAAAGGCACACTACCCTGCGGAGTTCATGGCGGCAGTGATGAACTCGGACGCGGGTAACATTGACCGTATGACGGTGGAGGTGCAGGAGTGTCTGCGCATGGGGCTCCAAGTGCTTCCGCCCGACGTGAACGAATCGTTTCAAGGGTTTGGTGTCGTGGGGAAGGAGAAGAAGATCCGCTGGGGGCTGGTGGCCATCAAAAATGTGGGGGAGGAGATTGCCAATGTCATTGTGCGTGAGCGCAAGGCCGGTGGACCCTACAAGGATGTGAGCGACTTTGCCATGCGCATTCAGAGCAAGCACCTCAATCGGAAGTCCTTGGAATCGTTGGTGATGGCGGGGGCGTTGGACCGGTTTGCACAGCGCGGAACCCTCTTGGCCAACGTGGAGCAGGTGTTGCGGTTTAGCCGAGAGGCGCAGGCGCAGGCCGCGAACAAACAGGCACGGTTGTTTGACGTGGCGTCGGGATTTGACATGCAGCAACTACATCTCACTGCGGTGCCGGATGCGACCCGTTCGGAGAAATTGGGCTGGGAGCGCGAACTCTTGGGGATTTACGTGAGCGAGCATCCGTTTTGCGCGTATGCCGACCGCCTTGCGCCCTATGTGACCGCCATCAACACAGTGGGCAGCATGGCCGACAAAAAACCGGTGCGTGTGGCGGGAGTGATCTTAGCCGCACGCGCGGTGGTCACCAAGAAAGGCGATGCCATGGCGTTCCTCACCCTGGAGGATCATACGGGGAGCGTGGAGGTGGTGGTGTTCCCGCGCGTGTTTGCGGAGCATCGCGGCGACCTCTCCGAGGGACAACTCCTCGTGGGGACAGGAAGAACATCGGCGCGCGAAGGACAGCTCATGTCAGTGGTGCTCGATAGCGTGGCGTGCTTGAGTGAGGCAAACGTGAGCGAGATCGAAGCCATGCTCAAGAACGGCATGTGGGTGGGGGAGGATGTGCACCGAGCGGCGATGGAGCGGCGCGTTCCGTTGGCTCCCGTGCGATCGGTGGTGATTGATTTGCAGGTGGCACCCTCGGATAAACAGATTCGCGGACTGCGCGAGTTGTTTCAAAAAAAACCGGGGGATGTGCCGGTACAGTTTGCGGTGGACGCGGGGGGCGGGCGAAAATTGATCCGCACGGAGTATTCCATCGCTCCCACACAGGCGGTCATGGACGCCATTCGCGATATGGCGGTGGGCGCCGTGTCGCTCGTCGAGCCCGAGAAAGTAGGGTAATATAGTGCCGTATGCCTCCAAAGAAACGCTTTACCGGATCCGCGCAGAAGAAAAACGCCCCTGTATTGCCATCGGTGCGGCTCTATCGTCGCATCGCGAGTGCCTTTTTAGGGGTGACGGCTGTATTGCTCGTGGTGGTGCTCTACTTGGCGACCGTGCAGGCCACAGTGCGCGTGTGGACGGAGGACGAGGCGGTGGAGCGCACGTTTGTGGCGCGCGTGGCCAAGGAACCGCAGGGGGGTGAGGATATTGCGGGGGCCATCTTCACAGCGACCAAGGAAGGGACGCGCGTGTTTGAAGTGGAAGGGGAGGGAGAAGAAGTTCCCGCCAAGGCGCATGGCGCGGTGACGTTGCACAATGAGTCGGGCTCGCCACAGGCGCTGGTGGCCACGACGCGCTTATTGAGTCCGGAGGGTGTGCTGTTTCGGTTGGTGAGGGGGGTCACCGTACCAGCAAACGGCACCATCACCGTAGAAGCACAGGCCGATCAACCAGGCAAAGAAGGTGAGGTTGCTCCAACAAAGTGGACGATCCCGGGACTGAATCCCACGCGCCAAACGCAGGTGTATGCAACGAGCGAGCAGGCGATGGTGGGAGGAACTGTGGTACGCAAGGCTATCACAATGGAAGATCTCGATGCTGCACAGGTGGCGCTGGTTGAACAGCTCAAGGCCGAGGCGGATGAGGAGTGGCGCGCGCAAATCTCGGGGCAGTTGGACGGGGCAACCATCATCGAGGAGATTGTGGAGAAGCGCTCCGACACGGAGCCCGGCACCGAGGCGGGATCCTTCACCATTACCACGATCGTGCGTTTCACCGGCATCTACTACGACCGCGCGCGGCTCTTGGCGATCTCGGAACTAAAACTGCGAGAGCATGTGCCCGAGGGGCAGGTGCTGACCGGCACCAATACTGACGCGCTCGTTGTGGCATACAATCGGCATGATGAAGCGGCGGGCACGGCGCATTTTGACGTGACGGTTTCCGGGACAGCTGTGCTACAGGCTACGGCCGACATTCTCAACAAAGAGAATCTCATTGGCCTCACGGCCGGCGAAGCGGAAATGTTTTTGGAGAACAACGAAACCATCCGCGACGCGTCCGTGGAGCTCAAGCCCTTCTGGGTCCGCAAAATCCCACGCCTTCAAGACCACATCACGATTGAGATTGTGGAGGGGTAATCGCCTACGTTGTGAGCCGGCAGGTGCTCTTTCTTGGTGCCAACCGATCTGTTCCTTCCTCTCGTTTTGTCACAATAACTCGCAGGTACGAGTTATTGTGATTATCCACAGGGTGCTTCTTGGCCAACGTCAGTCAAAAAGGCCTACGCACAATTTTCACATTGCTTTTTCTCTATCCTCCTGTTACGCTTTCGGTATCCGACAATGACGGAAGACAAGCACCCGCAGGCGGCATAGCAGAGACGAGGGTCTTGGCTGAAAGCCCTCGATGTGCGCGCGACGTGTACCCCTTCCCGAGCCGGCCGATCCGGATGGACACAAAACGAGTGGCTATGGGCGACGAACGTCTCTAGCAATTCGGGTGGAACCGCTTAAGCCCTATGGGTTTGAGCCCCGAAGCTTCACAACCGTGAAGCTTTTATTATCATCTCATCAGCTTCCTTGGTGCCAGGCACCGTGGATAAGCTGTGCATAAATGGGTCAGACCCCTCTCAAACGCTATGCAACACCACGACGAATCTCTCGACCACTTGCGTCACTCTGCGGCGCATCTGCTTGCGGCCGCTGTGATGGAACTATGGCCGGGGACCAAGCGCACCATCGGCCCCGCGATTGAAGATGGTTTCTACTACGACTTCGAATTCCCGGAGCCGATCTCGGAAAACAACCTGCCCAAGATCGAGAAGCGCATGCGCCAAATCCTCACAACGTGGGGAGAGGGGTTTGTGCGAACGGAAGTCACCGCTGACGAGGCGCGCGCGGCTTACGCCGGCAACCCATACAAATTGGAGTTGATCAACGAGTTCTCCAAGGACGGCCAGACGCTGACGTTCTACACCTCGGGGAAGTACTCCGACCTGTGTCGTGGCGGACACTGTGAGCACCCCAAGGAGGAGCTGCGACATTTTAAGTTGCTCTCTGTCGCGGGCGCGTACTGGCGTGGCAGCGAGAAGAACCCCATGCTTACTCGCATTTACGGCACGGCGTTCAAGTCCGCGGAGGAGTTGGAGGCGCACCTCAAGATGCGCGAAGAAGCCAAGCTGCGCGACCATCGCAAGATCGGCCGCGATCAGAAGCTCTACTTCATTGATGATGTTGTGGGCAAGGGGTTGGTGATGTGGTTGCCAAACGGCACTGCGCTGCGCAACGAGATCGAAGGGCTCGCCGTAGAGATGGAACGCCGCGGCGGCTATATTCGGGTGGTCACGCCTCACATGGCCAAGGAGGAATTGTTCTTAACGTCGGGCCATCTTCCCTACTACAAAGACGGCATGTACCCCCCCATGGTTATGGATGACGGCACGTATTACCTCAAAGCGATGAACTGTCCGCATCATCACCGCATCTACCTGCACGAGCCGCACAGCTATCGCGACTTGCCAATCCGCATGGCCGAGTATGGCACGGTCTATCGCAACGAGCTTTCCGGCACGCTCCAAGGATTGCTGCGCGTGCGCGGGCTCGCCATGAACGATGCCCACATCTACTGTCGCAAGGATCAAATCAAGGATGAGTTCAAAGCAGTGATGGATCTCACGCGCCGTTACTTTGAGGCCTTTGGGTTGAAGGATTATTGGTTCCGTCTCTCCAAGTGGAGCCCCGAGCACAAAGAAAAGTATATTGACGAGCCCGAGAACTGGGCGTATGCCGAGGGGGTGCTGCGCGAGGTGCTACAGGAGGCCGATGTGCCGTTTGTGGAGGCGGAGGATGAGGCCGCGTTTTACGGCCCCAAGGTGGATGTACAGTTTAAGTCGGTCGTTGGGCGCGAGGAAACCATGTCCACGATTCAACTGGACTTTGTGGCGCGTAAGCGGTTTGGGTTGTCGTATACCGATGAAACCGGTGCGGAAAACGGTGAGGTTTTTGTGGTGCATCGCGCGCCGTTGTCTACCCACGAGCGCTTCACGGCGTTCTTGATCGAACACTACGCCGGGGCGTTTCCGCTGTGGTTGGCGCCGGTGCAGGTGCGCGTGGCGGCGGTGGGGGAGGCGCATCGCGAGGCCGTGCAAGGGTTGGTTGCGTCGCTTGGGAATTTGGGCGTACGCGCCGAGGCGGATGTGTCGGATGCCACGGTGGGCGCCAAGATTCGTTCGGCATCAAAAATGAAAATCCCCTACACGGTAGTGTTTGGCGACAAAGAAAAAGATGGCAGTGACTTTCACGTGCGCGTCTTTGGCCAAGAAGCGCCGCTGGTTGTTGCACAGCAAGAATTCGCCGGCCACCTCCTCGCCGAGATCAAGCGACAACGGGGGGTCTAGCATGCGAGCTGTAGGGACGTAACACGTTACGTCCACTTCGGGGTCATGCCGCCGCGGATACGTCCCGTTCTGCCACAGGCATGTTTTGCTTCAAGAAGGTCGCCAACGAAAGGTTGTAACGCTTACCGGCGTCGTCGCGAAGATGGATACGCAGGGTTCCGCCCGTATCTTTTTTAATCTGTCCGATCTCCACATTGCCAATGATCGGCCGCCCGCTCCCGTTGCGAATCCCTCCAAGCTTTTTCCCAACCAGGGTTGCTGTCCACTTTTTGACGACATCTCTTTCGAGCTCGTCCAGGGTACGCACGGCCTCTATAGGTGAAATATTCCCCGCCTTGAGCGCGCCCATGATCGAATTGACCTCCTGTGGCCACTCGGATTGTAATGATTCAAATGTGAGCTCCTGTGGCGGTTCCTCGACTTCTTTCATCACCAGGCCTCTGTCGCTCTCCTCCAGCCGCTCCACCTTATGGATGAGTGCATTGAGCGATTCAAACTCCTTACGCGCCTTCTTGGCCTCGCGCCCGGCCTTGGAAAACGTCTTGCCAAAGAAGCCCATCTCATCCAACTGTTTCTGTGCGGCATAGAGCTGCATCATCTGGTCGGTGTTGAGTTCGGCTACGCGACGCACGGCATCGGAAGTGTCTCCCCGCTGCACTCGCTCCCTAGCAGCGCCAATAGCGGCTTCCATTTGCCCTTCTACCAAGGCGTCCTCGGAATCAAAGGTCTCAATGATGTTCTGTACCACGCCGCGCTCTAAGTCGTTGGCAAAGGTTTCGTACGCACTCTGTTCCTCAACCGAATTGGCATTCTTGGCCTTGTCTATCAGGATAGCTTGATACTCCTGCAGCTTCTCAGGATCAGGAGTGCCGCTTCCTTCCACCTGCTCGCGGTACTCTTCCAAAAGTTCTCGGTAAAGACGCTGCGCATTGACGTTGATACCTGTAAACCATCGGTACTGCTCCGCGGTGGGTTCTTTCCGCCGCTTTTTTCTCGGCCGATTCTTCGTTGGGCGCCTACCGGCTTCCGTTTTCTGATCGTCTGCCTCAGTGGCCGCGCGCTTGACGTCCTCTCCAAGCACTCTACGCCAAAGTTCCGCAAGATCTGTACTCAAATCGGCTTCAAACTGCTCTATGGCGGCCAGCGTCTTCTCTTGGAACCCCTTGGGGAGAGTGAGTACCCGGTCTTTTTCATACGCTACAGCTTCCATGATGGTCTCCGCGGACCCATTGCCTTGCGCCGCTTTCTCCAAGCGCTCAAAAAGATCACGATACACCATGTGCTCTCGTGCCTTTTGTACATCGGCCGCATCCACCGCTTCAAGCTCAACTTCCTCTCGCTCTCCTCCTCCTTCTTCATCGCTCAAATCCATCTCGACCATTGCCTTGGCTTCCGGGGGATTCCGTTTCGCCGCATAGATCTCGGGCTCCACAATGCCGGCCTTCATATCTTTATCGAATTGTCGTGCGGCGTCGGTGCGTTGTTGAATGGCCTCGGGTATGCTTTCCGATCCATCGGCGAGGGCTATGTCCCCATCGAGCATCTCGTCGAACTGCTCAAGAGAAATGCTGCTCTTCTTGCCGGACTCTATGCGGTGGAAGGCCGTGAGGAGAGACCGATATTCCTCGGAATCACGAATAAAGGTAGCGTCTACATACTGCTCGCCCTCCGAGAGGGCTTCTTGCGGGGCGTGTGTCCGTTCGGCACCTGGTTTTGGCATAGGAGGAGGTTACAACTGGGTCTAGTTTAGCACGGAGTTTGTGAGGTGGGGAGGGACGCGCTGGGGATTGACGTGGCTGCGTTTTTCGATTAGGGTCGTCGTGAATCCACTGGGAGGTTCTCATGCTGATTTCAATCGAGGCCGTGTACGCACGGGCGGGACGCCACATGTGCCACGCACCCTCTCGGAGTGAGGGGTGTGTGGTGGTGGGGTACCAGGAGTTTCACCTGCGGCGCGTGGAGCGCGGGTGGTTGCGGGAACACGACCTCCCGCAGAAGGACCTGGAGCTCTACCGTCTACTCTCGTCCAGGGCCCGCGCGGCTGTGCGTCGCGTGGTGGACGGGGTGATGGATGCGCTCGGGGAGTACGTGGGATCCTTCGCCCCCGACAAGGTGGCGCGTGTACGCTATTGGCAGCGCCACGAGCTTCCGTGGGAACGGTGGGTGGAGCTCTTCCACAAGCTCATGCTTGCCGAGCTGGGGCACTTCGATCAGAGATGCGGGAGCGGAGCTCTGCGAAGCGAGGGGTGGGTGTTCCGCACTCGCCTACAGGAGGCCTGCGATCGCTGGGTGCGGGCGCTCAACACCCCGCGAGTGAGCGTGCACGACCTGCACGCGACGCTCACGGTGGCGTCGTTGGTGCTGCTCCACGCAGTGGAGCGGGCGGTAACCACCCCCAAGCCCCGCCATCTCGAAGTCATCCTCACGGAACCAACGCGGTAGTCCATCTCTGGGCTGCCGCGAGATTTTTTTGGTACCACGTTTTCAGCGGCCGCTGAAAGTATGGCCAACGATTTTGCTATACTGTTTTCCATGTCATTGCCAAAGCTCATTGCCATCGTTGGCCCGACTGGATCGGGCAAGAGCGCCTTTGCGCACAAGGTCGCCAAGGCGTTTAACGGGGAGATCGTTTGCACGGATTCCAGGCAAATCTACAGTGGGCTCGATATCGGCAGTGCCAAGGACAAAGGCGAGTGG
>CAZWSS010000001.1:0-29106 GCA_964636795.1 uncultured Gammaproteobacteria bacterium | reverse complement strand
TATCCCGCGCCTGTTCCCCCACCGTCACCAAGAGATCAACGGGGAGATTGGCCACATGCGCCCCCACATCCACATGCCCTCGCTCACTGTAGCGCCCCAGTTCGCGCATATCCCCCAGTACGGCGATGTGCTTGCCGCCGCCCGAAAGAGAGATGCTTGAAAGCACCTCGAGCGCCGCATGCACCGCCTCAGGTGATGCGTTGTAACTATCGTCAATCAAAAGGGAGTGCTTGATGCCAGGGATCAGTTTGAGGCGGCCGGGCATGGGAGTGTAACCCGAAAGATTTTGCGCGATCGTCTGCAAGGGGATCCCGAGTTGAGCCGCCGCCGTGGCACCGGCCACAATCGCGCGAAGATGCGCATCACCAAGCACGTTGGTGAGGGTCACCGACGCCACGTCACTGTCAATCTCGAGCTCAAACATCACGCGCGCAATGACCTCCGTCGTTCCCACGTCGCCGTCATGCATCGTCTCCACCTTCACCGCCCGCGGCGACACATCGGCGGTGCCAAGCCCATAGGTGACCACCGGCGCCTTGCTCATGTGCCGCATGCCGCGCACGCGCTCATCGTCCGCGTTCAACACCACCACGCCGTCTTGAGCCACCGCGCGCACCAACGTGCCCTTCTCCTCTTGGATGTCTTCGATGGTGCCAATGAACTCCGCGTGTGCCACGCCAACGGTGGTTACAACGGCAACCGATGGTCGTGCGATCTGCGTCAGATACAAAATATCGCCCTTCTTGTCCGCGCCATACTCCATGACCAACACCTCGGGATAGTTTTTTTCAAACCCCATAGACACCCACCAACCGCGCCACAGCACCCCGAGCCAGCCGAAAAACGATGACCCGGGAGATCGTTCACCAAAAATCGTCAACGGCACGCCAAACTCATTGTTGTAATTGCCATCGGTCGAGCGCACCCGTCGCGCGGAGCCGATCGCCGTAGTGATAGCATGGCGCGTGGAGGTCTTGCCCACCGAGCCCGTAATCGCCACCACCTTGGGGCGATAGGTACCGACGGTGCGGATGGCAAGGCTTTTGAGCAAACGTAACACGAGTGATTTCATGGGGGCATGATATCAATTCTCAATCTGGAGCGCGAGACGTAGGGACGTAACGTGTTACGTCCACTGCTAGCGTTCCGGCGGGATCGCCAGATAATCCACCAAGAAATCGGCAATCGTTCCAAACATCGGCACCACGGTTCCCTCGGCCCAGGGGGTTGTGCGCGGGTGATCCATGCGGATGGCGACCACAAATTGGGGATCACGCGCCGGCCCGTAACCGGCAAACGTCACACGCGTCTCGTCTTGCTTGTATCCTTGCCCCTCATCGTTGGCTACCTGGGCGGTGCCGGTTTTGCCCGCCATGTAGTATCCGGGAACCTGTGCGCCCTTGGCATGGCCATGCTCCACAACCGAGACGAGCATCGCCGTCGTCAACTGCGCCGTATGCGACGACACCACTTGGCGCACGGTTTCGGGTTCGGTCACATCCATCGTCCCATTGGCAAACCGAACCTCTTGCACCACATGCGGCTTCATCATTGCCCCGTTGTTGGCCAACGCTCCGTACGCAGCGGCAAGCTGCATCAACGTCATGGTCACACCCTGTCCGTACGATGCGGTGGCCCAGTACACCTCATGGCCGTTCTCGAGGGACGACACGTCTCCCGCCGCCTCCAAGGCCACCTCCACCCCCGTGGCCTCCCCGAACCCAAACCGATGGATGTACTCCGTGAGCTTCTCCCCACCCATTTGGCGCATCACAAAGATCATCCCGATGTTGAGCGAGCGCTCCAACACCTGCGTCATGGTCTGGATGCCGTGGCCTTGCTTGTCCGAGTTGCGAATGGTGAAGCGATCAATTTGCACCTCCGCCGTATCGTTGTAGGTGGTGTTGGGAGTCACGGCTCCCGCATCCAAGGCGCCCGCCATCACGAGGGGCTTTACCACCGAGCCCGGCTCGTAGGCGTTGAAGGTGGGCTGGTTGTTGTAGACCGCGAGCGATTCCACGTTGCCGTAGGCGTTGGGGTTGAAGCTCGGAGCGCCGCACATGGCCATGATGGCGCCGGTTTTTGGGTTGAGGATCACAAGCGACCCGGCATCGGCCTGATGCACCTCCACCGCCTCCTCGAGCGCCTTGCATGCCACATGTTGGATGGTGCGATCAATCGTCAGCACCACGGCGGCCCCATCTTCCACCGGGTTACGCCGACGTATCCCAACCGAGATCCACCGCCCCTTGGCATCGAGTTCGGAAAAAACGAAGCCGGGAGTGCCGCGCAGCACATCATCGTAGTGTCCCTCCACGCCGTACTTGCCGCTCATGGCGCCCTCGTCGTCTTCACTGACAAACCCGGTGATATGCGCCGCGATGTCTTGCTCGGGGTAGAAGCGGAACTCCTCGCGCAGCAAGTGGATGCCCGGCAGGTTGGCACGCTCAACTTCTGCCGAGGTCTCGTCGCTTACACGCCGGCGGATGGGTTCGTAGGGGTCGTCGGGCTTTTGGAGTTTGGCGAGGATGTCGGCATAGGAGCTTGTAGCGAGTGGCGAGTTGCCAGTGGCTTCGGCATCGCCAGGTGCGTCCCCTCCGTCCTCGTCGGACTCGGACACTTCCCCTACGTTAGGGAAGGAGGCACTCGCTTGCTCGACGTCTTCCCTCTCCAAAATCTCCGACAACACCTGTGCGGTACGAATGGGGTCATCAATTCGACGAGGCTCGGCCCAGACAAGATTCAAAAATTGATTGGTAGCCAACGGCACCTCGGTTCCATCGCGATCAATGACAATGATGTCCCCACGCTCGGGAAATAGCTCGCGATAGAGCTCCCGCTGCCCGCTCGCCAGCGCTTCGTACACGCTGCGTTGGAGAATTTGAAGGTGGCCGAGGCGTGCCACAAAGAGGACAGCAACAGCAACAACCGCCCAAGACAGCAACCGAATCCGCGGCGATTCGGGCACAGAGCGCCGATCGCGATAGTCCTTCCGGCGAGGTTTCGGGTGGGCGGGCATGGGGAAAGTATAGCAAGCAGGGTATCGAGTATCGAAGTATGGAGTATGAGCACGATCCTTGCGGCTCCTTGGAGGAGCGTGCCACATACTTCGATACTCCATACTTGATACCCCATCCCGTTTGACAAACGGCCGTTTTCTTGTTATCTTGCGCCGTTCGGTGTGCCTGAAAACCACCGACATTTATGGCTTTTTGCTTTTCGCTGTTGGCTTTTCGCTTCTTGCGGATCCGAGCCAATAGCCATGAGCCATTTGCCAAAAGCGAACAGGCCCCTTACAACCCACGCCCAAGGATTCCCCTCGGGCGACAAACACAGAATCGAGGTTCATCGTGAACGACAACAACACCGGGTCCGCCGCCCCCGCTCCCATCAACGTGGGGGTCCTCTCCTTCCACGGAGGGGGCGAGGAGTCGGGCGCCCGCCCGCACCCGGATGAGCTGGTGGCAGCAATTTTGCTGCTGCTCCTGCGTCTGGTGGTCTTCAACCCGCATACCGTTACGGTCTGCGGAAACAACGACATCTTCCGCAAGTCCGGCAACGCCGGGCTGGCGCGGAGACTGTTCGAGGAAGGCGACCCCGAAATCGGGGGTGCCAAGTGGCTGTTCCTGGGGTGGACCCCCGGGGACGGAACCTGGAACCCGTACGACGAGCACGGGGAGCGAGACGGAGAGGAGGGCGGCAACGGCACCACGTCCGCCACCATGGCGGCGGCCAAGGCCGGCCTCTCCCACGACGAGTTCGTGGGGCGCCTGCGGGCGCTCTTCACGAGCGTCGGGGTGCCGGAGAAGCAGCACGCCCACCTGTACCAGGGGCTGGTCAACGCCCTTACCTACATCGACGTCAAGGACTCCACCCCCACGGCGATGCAGATGGGGTGGAGCTGGGTGGTCAAGCAGACGGGGCGGGCGGCGGTCTACCAGCGAGTGGACGACCGCATCGTGGAGATGCCCTATGGCCAGGACGCGGTCCGAAAGGATTTGTTCTGGACGCAGGTGCTGTTGACCACCTACACCTTCCTCCCCTTCTCCCCGCCCCAGGGCGTGGACAAGAAGGTGGAGCAGGTGATGGTGGAGTGGCTGTTGTCCGCCCCGGACAACGTGGTGAGCCGGCTCTGGAAGCCCGCGGGGGCCCGGAGCTTCCAGGACATCCTGGACCACATCGAGGCGGAGTACGCCAAGATGGTGGCGGCGTGGGAAAAGGGGGAGAAAAATGGCAAGGAGCCGGGCTACCCCTCCCGGCTGGTGAAGAAGGTCGAGACCCTCCACCAGCACCTCATCGACATGGGGAACCCCGTTCCCTGGGCCGAAGCGGCCCGCTGGGCGGCGGAGCGCTGGTTCGCCCGCAAGGGCACCAAGCGGCCGCTGAAGATGAACGTCGGCGAGCCGCTCCCGGCCTACCTGGAGCGGCTGAAGGAGCACCGGAAGACGGTGCTCGAGGAGGCCGACGAGGTGAAGGCGGTCGACCAGGCCATCGCCGGCCTGGGAGAGTTCTTGAACACCGGCAATGGCCGGTTCAAGAGCCGCCTCGAGGGCGAAAAGGACACGCGCGCCGTCCTCAAGGGGCGCGAGTGGCTGGACGAGCGGTCCCCTCGCTCCCCCTACGGGATCCACAACACGCTGCGTGCCCTACTGGTGCGTGAGCAGACGGTGGTGAACGGGGCCGATGACCGGCGCGGGCTGCTCCTGAAGCTGCCCGAAGGGACCGCTCGGGAGTACGCTCGCATGGCTCTGCGGGCATGGTGGGGGATGGAGGACCTCCGTGACTTGGCCGTCACGGTGGAGGTGCAGGCCGGGCGCCGCGAGAAGATCGCGGTGACCTGGGGAGTGGACGGGGACGAGAAGGGCAAGCCGTCGGTCTTCATGGCCGACAGCTGCAATCCACAACTCGCCCCCGTGGTGCGGAGCCAGGCCATCGGGGCCTGCTGCATCACCACCAACGCCATCGGGGCCTGCTACTTCGGGACCGACCAGCGCCGCCTCGGCGGCGTGCGGACGGACCTGATGTACAGGTGGTTCGCGGCCTTCGCGCGAGCCCTCGAGTACATGCACCAGGAACGGAGGGTGCCCGAGGACCCCACCGACCTGATGCACGGTGGCAAGGCGGCCGACGGCGTGTGGTACCTCCACATCGCCGACGGGAAGGCCGTCAACCTGATGGCGCGGTCCCTGCACCACCGCGCCTCCCCCCCGACGAAGATCGAGAGCAACTCCCTGTGGGGCATCCTGCAGGTGGTCGCCTCGGTGTTCCTCTCTATGGGGCGGCAGATGATGCTCGATGGAAAGCCACAGGAGCTGACCACCGAGCTCGCGGAGCGGATCCTGGCCGTGGTGTGGAAGCGGGTCTTCGGCCCCGCCATCCTCGCCGAGGCCCAGACCCGGCTCGCCGCCCAGCCCGACTGGTTGCGAAAGCAACTGGTCGTGGTGGAGACGGGGGAAGTCGCCGCTCCCCCGGCACCGGACTCCCAGGAGTCCGAAGGAGAGTGAGCCAACCCGGCCACAAGCCATGGCGCGCGCAATGCACGCCAGGCCGGGCACAAGCTCCTCTCACCCAAAAACGAATGCGCCCCCTCCGGCTTCCGGCGGGGGTGTTTGTTTTGGGGCGCTTTTAGCGATTAGCTTTTAGCTTTTTGAAGGGCGGTCAAGCAAATAGCCAATCGCCAGAAGCCAATAGCTACTCCGTGACCGCGATTGTTATCCCTAAAGCGTTGGCAGATTATTGATGAGGTCAATGATGCGTTGAACAAACGGCAACTTGTGCACCACGTAGAGCAGCACGGCCAAGATCACTCCGGCTCCCACGGCAGACCCGAGTCCGCGGATGATGCCCGTGAGAAACTGAAACCACAGGAATCGCCCCGGGCGTTGGATCACCGTGAAGCCGCCCACGCGGCGCATACGTTGGAGCGTCGTTTGGAGCGCCTGCACGTCATGGTCGAGCTCAGCGTAGGTGAGTTTTTGTTTGGGCATGCCGGAAGTATAGCAGGACTCCTCCGAAAAAGTCATTGCGAGCAAAGCGAAGCAATCTATGCGAGTGAAGATTACTTCGTCGCTACACTCCTCGCAATGACGGCTAGAAATCCACGCCAGCACGCGCTTTCACCCCCGAGTAAAAATAGTGCTTCACCAATTGCATCTCGGTCACCAAGTGGGCGCGCTGTCTAAAGAACTCCGGCGCATTGCGTCCTGTCAAAATCAGCTCAAGACGGTCAGGCTTACAGTCGAGCAGCTCAAGAACCGCCGCCTCGCTCACAAACCCAAGTGCACAGCTGGAGTTAACTTCATCTAAGACCAAGAGGTCGTAGAGGTCCAAGAGGAACAGCTCATGCATTTTCTCGATGGCGCGCGCTCCAAGCTCTCGGTCTTCTTCCGTCACGGAGAAATCAAAGCGTCCTGTGATGGGATCAATCCGATCGCGTCCGAAAGCAAACCAGTCCCCGCCAAGACGATCAAACACGGCACGCTCGCTGTAGTGATCTCCGCCCTTGTCAAAATAGATCATCGCCGCGCGCTTCCCCGCCCCCACCATTCGAACGATCGAACCAATGGCCGCCGTGGTCTTGCCCTTCCCATGCCCTTCAAACAACTGCACCAATCCCAACCCCTGCCGCCCCTTGATGCGTACATCCAGCTCGGGCGTTGTGGGACGATCAATGAATGGGGTGGGCATAGAGCGATCACACAAATGACGTACGTACACGTTCTTGTGATTGGTAAGAGTGGGCGTTCGTCAGATTCGAGCCACTTTGCTATCGTAGCGAGCATGATCACTGTCAGACAGCTTCAGGAAAACATCGCGGAAAAAGGATATCACGAGGTTCCGTTTGATGTCCCGCTCACACAGATCAAGCGGGCTGCAGAGGCGTACTTTGACTTTCTCGCCCTTCCTGAAGGCAAAAAGTTGAAGTGGGCGCTTCACTTGAAGGTCAACGAGACGGAGCGCGGAACGGAGATTGGCTACTGGCAACGGCAATCCGTTACCGGCTTCGGCTACGATGACAAAGAATTCTTTCATTACAACGCAGAGCTCCTCAGTCGTTTCCGGAACCACCCGGAAGCTCCACCGGAACTCAAGGCATTGCTTGACGCAGCCCAACCCATTTACCACGCCGCTTGCCAAGCCGCGGTCAACGTCTTGAACGTCCTTGAGCCGGTCTACCCCGCCATTGCAAACCTTTTTTCTTCCCGAAGCGTCCTGCGCTTTTTGAAGTACGACCGAGCGCCAGTGGGGCAATTCCTTGCAAAAGGTCACTATGATCGAGGCGGGTGCTCGCTTGCCATTGCGGAAAGCGGACCGGGGCTGCGTATCGGCCACCAACCGGAAGACGTCCGCGAGGTAACACACACCCCTGGCAAAGCCATCTTTTTCCCTGCTCTGTTCATGGAGCAAAAGACCCATGGCGATTTTCCCGCCTCGTGGCACGACGTTGTGCAAAGAACCGAGGACGCGTTCCGCCCGGATGCCGCACGGTGGGCGATCGTTTTCTTTGCCGCTCCGGACGAACCGTCGTACTTTGACCGCTCCATGGTTCACACGGCGCGGTCTCCCCAATCCTAACTACACCCGCTCGTGCTGCCGCAGTTCAAACACTTGTAGCAAGCGGCGTTGCGAACCATGATCGAGCCGCAAGTGCCGCAAGCGGGCGCGTCGGATTGATTGTCGAAGGTCGAGGTCAAGGACGCTTTGGCGGGTGTGGGTAACGACCCCGCGGTTGTTGCAGCGACCTTGGGCTGATCAAAGATCGTCGGCTGCGGCGCATCGGGCAGATCGCGATCGAGTACCATCTCTTCCTTGGAACGTTCGTTGATCTCAGCCAAGTGATCGGGCGTATCCAGGTTAACACCAAGTTGCTTTTGCGCAACAGGATCCAAGAACTTGAGCGCCATCCAGCGGAAAATATAGTCCACAATGGACTTGGCAATTTTGATGTTAGGGTTGTTGGTAAATCCCGAGGGTTCAAAGCGCATGTGCGCAAACTTGTTAACCAACGCCTGCAAGGGCACTCCATACTGCAAAGCGATGGAGGTGGTTGCTGCAAGCGCGTTGACCAACCCGGAAATCACCGATCCTTCCTTGTTCATCATCACAAAGACCTCTCCTGGCGTACCATCGTCATAGAGCCCCACGGTGAGGTAGCCCTTATGGCCACCAATCGAGAACTTATGTGTGATCGATCGTCGCTCGTCGGGGAGGCGTCGTCGTCGTGGCGCCGCAACCTCCTTTATGATCACCCGTTCCTTGATCGCCTCCGCCGCCGGCTCGTCTTTAGCGTCGAGTCCTGTCCCCACAGCCTTGGCTCCTTTTTCCTTTTGGGCAATCGAGGTGGTGACAGGTTGCTGTCGCTTGGAACCGTCGCGATAAATCGCGATCGCCTTCAACCCCATGTGCCATCCCTTCAAAAACACTTCCTCAATGTCCTCCACCGTAGCGTTCTCGGGCATGTTGACCGTCTTGGAGATGGCTCCCGAGAGGAACGGCTGCACCGCCGCCATCATGCGCACATGGCCCATGTAGTGGATGGATCGCGTACCCTTAGCCGCCTTGAAGGCGCAGTCAAACACAGAGAGATGCTCGGCCTTAAGATCGGGCGCGCCCTCGATGGTATCGTGTTCAGCGATAGAGGCCACGATCGCATCAACCTGTCCCTGTGTATACCCAAGAAATCGCAGAGCATCGGGCACCGTGCCGTTGACCATCTTCTCCATGCCCCCGTCCACCATCCATTTGTACTTGACGAGCGCAATGTCGGGCTCAACGCCGGTTGTTGCGCAGTCCATCAAAAACGAGATGGTGCCCGTGGGTGCCAGCACACTGATCTGTGCGTTGCGCAGTCCATGGCGCGAACCGTGCTCCACCGTGTGATCCCAACTCTCTCGCGCAGCGGTCATGAGGTCTTGCGGCACCCCTTCCCCGGGAATCTGATACGACGCCTCGCGGTGCATACGCATCACGCCCAAACATGACTCACGGTTGCGCTCGTAGCCCGCGAACGGACCCATCTTCTCGGCAATCTTGGCGCTTTGGTAGTACGTGTGACCACTCATTAAGGATGTGATAGCCGCCGCCAAATTTCGTCCGGCATCCGAGTCGTATGGCAATCCGCGGCTCATCAGCAGTGCGCCCAAGTTGGCATAGCCGATCCCGAGCGGGCGGTAGTCATAGGTGTTTTGCTCGATCGAGGGCGTGGGATAGCTGCAGTTGCCCACCAAGATTTCCATGGCCGTGATCATCACCTCACAGGTTTGCTTGAAGCTTTCCACATCAAAGCGTTCGCCGTTCTCCCCCGTGCGGAAGCGCAGCAGGTTGATGGAGGAGAGGTTGCAGGCCGTGTCGTCTAAAAACATGTACTCGGCGCATGGGTTGGAGGCGTGGATCTCGTCGGTGGCCTTGCAGGTATGCCACCGGTTGGCGGTATCGTGGTACTGCACCCCCGGGTCGCCGCACCACCACGCGCACTCGGCCATGCGCCGCATGAGCTCGCGTGCCTTATGGGTCTCTGCCACCTTCCCCGTGAGCCGTTCGATCGTTGAAAACTCCCCGTCTGCCTCTACCGTGCGCATAAAAGCATCCGTGACGCGCACGCTGTTGTTGGCGTTTTGGAAGAAGATCGATCCGTAGGCCTCGCCGGTGAACGACCCATCGTAGCCCGCTTCAATGAGCGCCCATGCCTTTTTCTCTTCCTTCATCTTGCACTCGATAAACTCCATCACATCCGGGTGGTCCACATTCAAAATCACCATCTTGGCTGCACGGCGCGTCTTGCCGCCGGATTTGACAATACCCGCAAAGCTATCCCAACCCTTCATGAAACTCACCACGCCCGAGGACTTGCCGTTGGAGTTGGCCAAGTATTCGCAGGAACCACGAAGGTTGGAGAGATTGGAACCTGTGCCCGAGCCGTACTTAAAAAGCATGGACTCGGTGGTGGCAAGGTTCATGATGGAGCGCATGTCGTCTTGCACCGAGTTGATGAAGCAGGCCGAGCACTGCGGATGCGGGTTGACGCCCACGTTGAACCACACAGGGCTGTTGAAGGCCGCCATTTGGTTGATGAGGATGTGGGTGAGCTCGGCTTCAAAGACATCGGCGTCCTCGACCGACTGGAAGTAACCATCGTGGCGACCAAAGCTGGCGATGGTTTGAGCGACACGGTCAATCAACTGGCGCGCACTGGTCTCTCGGTTGGGATCGCCGACCTTCCCCTTGAAATACTTGGAGACCACAATGTTGGTAGCTGTCTGCGACCAAAACGCAGGGACTTCCACGTCATGCTGTTCAAAAATCGCGCGCCCCTTCTCGTCCTTGATCCACGCCGTGCGCCGACCCCACTCAATCTGACTATAAGGATGCACACCGACGGCAGTGTAATAGCGCCTCACGGAGATGCCGTGGCCATAGTGGGGCTGATCGCGGTGGATGGGGAGCAACTTTTGCTTGTAGCCCATGTACTTACGCGCCACAAACGATAGATTGTTGTCAATCATGGTCATGGAGACCACCTCACGCATGTCACCTGTGGTGGGTACCACCACCCCATCGTAGACTACGTTCAGCCGCGTCATGACCTGCCCGGTCATGCGCTCACTGTAGCGCAGAGCCGAGCCATCCTTGAGCCCCGACTCTTGCACGGCGGCCTGGATGGACCTGTACAACTTCTCTTTGGAAAATGGCTCCTCATGACCCTTGGCTTTTTTGACGGACTTCACACTGGTCATATAAGCCCAGACCGCATCCGCCGAACCGGCGGCCAAGTCCTGTGTGCGTTGAGAGGTGGTGGACATAGAGGGTTCTGTTTATGTGTTACGGCTCCCCGAGGGGAACAAAACAGCTCTCGCCGTTTGAACCTTTGAAATTCACCAAAGCCCTATCCCGCATCAGAGCTCTGCCGAAATTCAATTCAGCGGCGCGACTGTTCGTCCCTTTTCCCCGCGAGCGGGGACCACAGAGAGGAGTCGCAAAGTTATGAGGAGTCCCATATCTTGTGCTCCAATTTTGAGGATACCACAAGATGTAGGGTTTGGGAGTGACTGGTTGTGTCGCACAACCCGCAAACTGGGGATAAGTACGGCACGCGCGGAGGGCGAGCGCTCTCGCCACCCACGCGCACCCCCATCCACTAGAACGGCATCGTGAGATTGATGGACGAAACCGCTTGCCGCGACGGGCCCTCGATCGCCAGCGGGACATCGTGGATGGCTCCCATGCGATCGCGAAAGCGAACGAGCCCGTTTGCCCGCGCAAACTCATAGACCTCCTTGGTGATCCGAACATCTTGGAGACAGTAGTCCGCCAATTCTTTGATCTTGCCCTCCTTCCAAAACTCCACCGCCTGCAGGCCATGCCCCGTCTTGCCCATGCCAAGGGTTGCGTGCGCCACGTCGTCAAGTTTGACGCGATAGCCCAGCGAGAGCTGGATCTGCTCCAGCAAGTCCAGCTGCGGAAGACGGTTGAGATCACCCGCATAGTAGTTGTTCATGACCGGGTTGTCGAAGCTTTTTTGGTTGTAGCCGATGATTCGGTCGGCGCGCTCCAAGCGCGGCCAGAGCTTGGGAAGATCCGGCTCCAAGTAGGTGGCATACTCGTCGGTCTCATAAAAATAGGCCCCCACCAGCGAGATGCGGAGGCGGTCATGGAACCACCCACCAACCTCCTCGAAGGTGTTTTGGGTCTCAATGTCCAAGACGATTTCTTTGGAGGAGGTTGGCATGGCGAATGGGAGGATTATAGCACAGCCGTTTTGGCCTCCCATGTGGGGATGGCGTGTTGACAAGTGCGGGTGTGGGCTTGACAGAACGCAGCCAAATGGTCTCGTTTGGTACCATGGGAACATGGTGGAAGTTCATCTCACAAAACACGAGCGTTCGCGCGCCAAGCAGCGAGCTACGCGCCGTCTTGCCTCAATCACTGTGTCGGCAGACGTGTTGTTGGAGTTGTTGGCGGTAGGCGTGGCAACCTACCGCGGAGTGCGCGGCTGGCCGTTTACCACCGTATCGCGCGAGCAAGACCGCGCCTGGCATGATCAACTGCGTGAGTATGTGCGGCAGGAGCAGCAGGCGATCCTTCGACTGAAACGTCGGCGGTTGGTGGAGGCGATCGCCACGAGCGATGGCGTCCACTATATGCTCACCGAGGCCGGGAAGGTGGAAGCCATGCGTCAACAAATCCTGCGCGAAGAACGCGAGCTCGAGGAAGGGTTTTACTGTTACGTCTCTTTTGATATCCCCGTACACGGCAATGCGCAGCGGGATGCCCTGCGTTCCTTTCTGAAAGCAGTCGGCTTTACCCTTGTTCACTATAGCCTCTGGCGGAGTCGGAAAGATGTGGCTGGAGCGCTACGCCAGCTCATCACACAGTGCCACCTGGAAAGAGCCGTTACTGTTTTTGTTACTCAAGAACTGTCACAATAACTCGCACGTACGAGTTACTGTGATTATCCACAGGGCAATTCTCCTCCCAGATTGGGCAAATGTTGCAAAGCGAGCTTGATGGGGGCCATTCAGGAAACATCTTGGCGATCAACAATCCCCCTTACTTCACGAGCCCATCACTTTTTCCTACCCTCGACACACCCATCAATCCCATTGGCGTTTTTCCTGTCCGCCCGCCACTATCCCCCATCACCACCGATACAGTCGAAGGTTCGCCTCTCCGATGTCGAGAGTGGCTGCTGGCTGAAGGGTATCAAACACAAATCCATTTGAGACCACGCACAAAGATGGGTAACGCTCCTTCAGGCGCCTCTCGATGCGCCGCATCGCGCGCGGGAGGAGGTAGAGCATCACAGTGTCCACATCGGGCAACGCAGTCGTGAACATGTTTCCGCGTATGATCTGCACCCGATCGGATACACCCTGCATGCGAGCACGCAGTCGAGCCCAGGCGACCAACAGCGGATTGAGCTCGATCCCAACCCCGGTAGCGCCGAACTCTTTTGCGGCCACGAGCAAGATCGCTCCATCGCCGCAACCAAGATCCAGCACGTGGCTCCCCGACTTGAGTCCCGCCATCTTGCACATCTCGCGGGCCACCGACCGCTGCGTAGGCACCCACGGCGCGCCGGAAAACATCGTGGCCGCCAAGACTACCATTACCGTCGTTGCCAACAATAACACGATCAAAAACGCGATGAGAAACCCCATCGCGATACTCATACTAACGCACCTCGGCCACCGACGCAGCCGCGGCCACGGCCTCCGAGTAGGTTGGGTAGGCGTGGATGGTCTGTGCCAAGTCCGCCACGTGCGCTTTCAACTGAAGCGCAATCGCCATTTCGTGAATCACCTCCCCCGCCCGCACCCCCACCACGTGCCCTCCGAGCAATCGCCCCGTCTTGGGGTCTCCAACGACTTTTACAAACCCCGTCGAGACCCCGTCGATGTAGGCCCGTCCAAGCCCGCGCAGATCAAATACCCCCACGCTCGCCTTGCCGTACTTCTCTCGCACCTCCACCTCTGTCATCCCCACGCTCGCGCATTCGGGATCCGTAAACGTCACACGTGGCACCACGCGCTCATCCACCTGTCGCGGTGCCTTAGCCGCAAACACATTGTGTCCCGCAATCGCCCCTTCATAATGCGCCGTGTGGGTAAATTGAAGTCCGCCGTTCACGTCTCCGGCCGCCCAGATGTTCTTGGCCGTGGTGCGCAGCTCAAGGTTGGTGACCACTTCGCCATTGGGCGAGAGCTTCACGCCCGCTGCTTGGCAGCCCAGCCCGGCCGTGTTGGCCTGCTTACCGGTTGCCAACAAAAGAGACAACGCCTCAAACAATCGCATCTCCTTCCCCACGCGCACCTTGGCCTTCACCACACTATCTTGATGATCAACGCGCACCATCTCGGCATCGGTCATCACCTCTACCCCGAATGATCGCAACGCCTCTGTCACTGATTCTGATGCTTCCGGCTCTTCGCGCGACAACAGTCGATCGGCTCCCTGCACCATCGTTACCTTCGTCCCAACCGCCGAGAAGAACGTGGCAAATTCACAACCCACCGGCCCACCACCCACAATCAACAGGGACTCGGGCGCTTCGCTCAACATCACCGCATCTTTGAATCCCATCCACGGCACGGCATCGAGTCCGGGAATGGCTGGCACGAACGTCCCGGCACCAGTGGCAATCACAAACGCTTGCGCCGTGTATTGCCGATCGCTTACCTGCACCGTATGCTCGTCTAAAAACGTCGCCGCGCCGCGCAGCAAGTGAAGCCCCAACGCGTCGGCGATCCTTTCGATGCGCTCTCCTCCCAGTCCGCCCACAATGTCACTGCGCCGCCGCATGACGGACCGAAAATCCAATCGCGGTCGCTCCAAAGAAATCCCATACTCTTCTGCTCGCTCAATCTCACGAAACAACCGTGCGCTCTTCAAAAGCACCTTGGTAGGCACGCAGGCCCAGTTGGGGCACTCGCCGCCCAATCGATCGGATTCAATGATGCCAATTTTCCGCCCGGCACCCTTGGCCGCCTGCGCCGCCGAAAATCCGGCTGAGCCCGAGCCAATCACCAGCAAGTCGTATTCGTAAGTCATACCTCCTCGGTCGGTAAATGTTCCTTCTTCCACGCACGCAAAATGTCGCTGGTGCCATGTCCCAAGAAGCGCAAAAAGTCGTGGCGGATAGCATTCTCCTTGGCGATCATCCCATACACCTCCGCACTCGGTCGCGGCGCGCGGCGCATGGTGGCTCGGTCAACATCTACAAGCCCGAACGTCGGCGCAAAGCCCTTGGCCCACTCGAAGTTATCCAACAGCGACCAATGGAAGTAGCCGCGCACGTCGGCGCCCGCTTCAATGGCGTAGTATACCTGCAACAAGTAGCTCACGATAGTGCGAAGTCGTTTGTCGTCGTTGGTGGTCGCCAGTCCGTTCTCGGTAATGTAGATCGGTTTTTTGTAAGAGGCCAAGTCCACGCACACATCAAAGATGCCGTGCGGGAACAGCTCCCAGCCCACGTCCGATGATTCAAAGCTGATGGTGCGCATGCGCTCAGGCGGTCCCGCTTTGCGAAAAAAGTCCCAGACACTGCGCAGCCGAAAGTGAAAGTAGTAGTTGAGGCCAAGGTAGTCGTGGGTGCGCTTACCCGAGAGGGTGTAAAAGAGATGATTGGAGAAACGGTCAATGAGCGCCACCGCGATGTGATCCAAGAAGCTGTGCTTGCGATCAATGTGAAGCGATGAGACGTTGTGAGCCATCCCCACTTGCACCGGGCGGCGATGCTCCTGCGCCCATGTGTGAATCGATCGGTAGGCACGACGATGAGCTTGCACTTGATGGAGCAACACGCGTGCGGCGCGCACATAACTCTTCTTCTGCGGCGGCCATTCCAAGAAAATATACCCTTGTAAAATGTAGACGAGCGGCTCGTTGATGGTGCACCAAAGGTCCACGTACTCTCCAAGCTCTTCACACAGCTTGCGTACCAAGCGATCAAACCGCCGCACCACCCGCCCGCGCTCCCAGCCATCGTGCCGTGCCAACCACTGTGGGTTGGTGAAGTGATGCACCGTGAGCATCACCGTCATGCCGCGGCGCTTGAGCTCGCGCAGCATGTCGCGGTAATGCACAAACGCCTCCTCGTCCCATTCGCCTTCTCGCGGCTCCAGCCGACTCCACTCCACCGAAAAACGATACGCGTTGTTGTGAAGTGTCTCGTTGGCGATGACAAAATCCCCCTTGTACAAGTTCCAGTGATCCACCGCGCGCCCGGAAGTGGTGCCATCAGCAATCTTGCCCGGCTGCCGCTCCCACGCATACCAATCCGCATGCACATTGCCGCCCTCCACCTGGTAAGCACTCGTGGCCGTCCCCCACAAAAACCCCTCCGGAAACCGCCGAGGGTCGTAGTGAGGGTCGTGGGTCGTGTGATTCACAGAAGGCATGTGGCCAGTGGGCAGCGAATGAGCAAAGGCAAGCCGTGACGACACGTTTCTTTCGAACCGCGAAGTTCTACGGAGCGCACGTCGAAAGGAATGTGTCGGAGCGAACAGCCAAAGCGAGTGAGCCGTTACCAGACGATCTCGCGTGCCGCATTCCACAGCGACGACTCGCCGTTCTTGGACAAATAATACCACCACTCCACACCCCAGAGCATGACTTCATCAAATCCGATCGCCTGCGCGTAGCGGATGTGACGCTCGAGATCGCGTGCATCGAACAATGCGAGCTGCTCCTCGATCGTGTAGTCGGCAGCGCGACCGTTGAACCACGGCTCGGCTTGTAGTTCTGAAATGACGACACGCCTTGGCACCACCCATCGCGCCTTGAGGCGATACCACCACGTGGGAATGGGGTAAGTATTATGGCCGAGGAAGGGCGTGTAGGTGGTGCGATAGACCGAGGTACCGATCACGTTGGCACTCCGCGCGGCCTTGTACCAAAGTCCAAGCTCACCGGGCACCGTCGTCTGTATCTCGCGCGTCTGATCGATCTCATGCACCAGTGCCACCTCACGCTCGAGCATGCCGTCCATGGGACGATCAGCGCAATGCCCGAAGATTTCAAAATAGGGTTCGTTTTCAATTTGCCATCGCACTACCACAGCGCGACTCTTGTATCGATCTACCACGGCGCGCACATAGGCAAACTGCTCCGCCTCACGATCAACATCCGACAACACCAATGCCCACCCGGGCGTAAAACATTCCGGCCATCGCGGTACCCGCCGCCCGATCGCCAAAACAATCTCGGCCCCACTCGCCTCGGCACGATCCACGATCACATCCGTCTCTTCCCATTGCCAATGATCCTGTTCAGGCTCCACGCGATTCCAATACACCGGAATGCGAAACAGCCGTACACCAAGATCGAGCGTGGCATCAAATGCCTCCATCGGATCCAACCCAAGCTCCTCTGCGTACATCGGGGAAAACGTCACACCGTATTGCATCTCCTCCGGCGCCGTCGTCTTAGGAATCGCAAGCGACAAGACCAGGTGCGCGATCACACCAACAACGACGAGCATGATGACCCGCTTCCCCCACCACCATCGCGACCGTTTGTTTTTATTTCTCCTCTTCATTGTATTCAATAATGAGCCGCGTGAAGTGGGCGTAGCGTGCTACGTCCCTACTCCAGCTCCTCCTTCTGCGCCTTCACGAAAGCCGTCCAGCTCTCCACCATCTCAATCCCGAGCTTGATGGGCGCCTCGGCGATGTAGTCCAAGAAGAACACGAACACGTTGAGCTTACGAGCGCGCAACGAAATCCAACGGCCAGCACGCACAATCGGCAACAGAAAGAAATCAAAGAGCGTCCCAATCACACTTCCCTGCCGCTCCACTACGAGAAGTTCCTGCACCGACTGACGAATCTTGATGCCAAAGAACGTCACCAGCGAGAAGAAGAACAAGAACAGGGCCACGGAGACCACATTGAAGGAGAGCACCGAGGCCAGAAACCACGCAATCACGCCGTAGCTAAAGAGATAGGTGAGCGTGTAGATCACGGTGAAAAACTGCCCAAGGAATCCCTGCGTCCACGGCTTCCTGACCTTAAAGACGATGTTGAGCGCGGGATCCTTGTCTACAATCACATTGCCCACCAGTTTGATGAGCATGTCCGTGTTGCGCTTAGCAGGGATGGTGACCGTCATGCCAATCACTGACAAGAACACTGGGTGAAACAAGATGTTGATCGTCAATGCTACGAGCGCGATGTGATCAAGGAAGAAGTATTCGTAGGGCACTTCGATGATCAGTGCCAAAAGCATCTTGGTGAGGAAGAGGAACAGCACCGCGTGCGCCACGGTGCGGGTGCGGCGGGTGCGGAAGCGCTCGTAACGTGCCTCGGCAACGCGTTTGACCATCTTGGAGCGTTTGTCTTCGTCTTTCAAGATCGCCGCCGCATCTTCGGGATGCTCCTTGATGATGTCCTTGATGGTCCAAAACACCAGCACATAACGGCGCAGGCGACGGTAGAGTTGATCGGCCAACGGGTGTTGAATGTGGGATTCGATCGCTCGCACGAGTGCCGGCAATCGCCCTGTGACTTCCTCCACCTGTTCCTTGGTGGCCTTCGTCCAATGCGGGAAGTACAGCGTGAGCATGCGGTAGCGCAGCGTGGCCGGGTTGGATTTGAGCAACGCGCGGTAGATAGCGGCGTAAAGCAACATATCTCGCTCCGAGGTCTCCAACTTTTCCGCCTCCCAAACCAACTCGCGCTTGACGCGCTCAAACATAAACCCTGCCAGCGCCTCGTCGGCTCGCGGCGGCTCCAGCATGTATTCGATCTCGGTCGACAAGACATCAAATAACCATTCCTCGTAACTCGCGCGGTCGTCGCCCTTGGGAATCGCCTCAAACAGCCGGTCATAGCGATCCAAGACGGTGTCGATAGCACCGATGGTGCCTAGTGGCACTTTCTTGTTGGGAAGGTACTTGGCCCAGATGAGCTCGGTCAGCAACGCCTCCCCGCGCGTAGTGTGATGCTTGTCCATGGCCTGCACGCGGCGCATCACAATCCGACGGACGGCATTGCGACGCAACAGGTGCTCCTCCTCATAGTCCACGGCGTTGCGGATGCGCTCATAGGCAGCGCCCGCCGTGCGGCTGGTCTTGCTCACCGTAATCACCTCTGCACTTTCGCCCCACGAAAAATCGGCCCCAACGGCTCCCACAAGTCGCTCAAGTGATTGCATAATGGGGCAGTGTATCAAAAACGGCTGCGGAGAAACAGAGCGATAGCAAGCGCGTGGCCGACGTTGAGAGATTCGAGCGCCGGGTCGTGGGCGATCATCACAGACGTGCCGTCCACATCAAGGTGAATGCCCTGCCCCTCCGATCCCACGATGAGGACAATGGGATCCTCGATCGAGATCGTGGTGATGGCTTTCGCATCGTCTTTCCGTTCCAAGCGGTACACGCCGCGATCAAATGTTTTGATCACCGCCGATGCATCGCCGCGTGCAACGTCTATCCATGGCACCGAGAAGAGAGCTCCAGCAGACGAGCGCACCACCTTTGGGCTTGTGACATCGGCGGACTCAACGAGCAGAGCCGATGCATTGAACCCCTGACACAATCGAAGGATCGCGCCCACGTTGCCGGGATCTTGCACGCCATCAAGGACAACAATCGTTGGTCGCGTGGCCACATCGTCTCGTGTCCACTGTGGGATTCGCGCCACGGCCGCAATCTCTTGCGGCGTCTCGGTGGTCACCAAGTCACTGAACGATCCAATATCCTCGCGCGTGAACGTCCATTCAATCGCATCGCCGGCCGCTTCAACCGCACGCGGCCCTTCGACCAAACACTGACCGCTCTTGGAGCGGCCTTTCTTGGTGTGAAGCGATCGGATGAGTTTTTCTTGGGCGTTGGTAAGCATGGGGATTGGAGCACTCAAGCACATCGCCCAAACGGCGTCAAAGGGTCCTGATTGTGGATAACCCTACTCTTGTTCGCGGAACGGATAGTGTCGAACAAAATCATCCTCGGTGTCCAAGCGCGCGTCTTGGCCGGCCGAGCGCAGTTGCAGCACCCGTTCGGGCCATGTAGGAAGACGGAAGATGATGGGCTCTTGGAAGCTATCAGTGGCGGGGTACGTTTCCCCCGTTGCCTCACGCCATACTGCGACCAGAGCGTCAATCGTTTCGGGATTGAGCTCACGCGCACCCGCCCACGTCATAAACCCATCCGCCGCGCGATCAAACGCATTTTTTGATAACGAACCATCCACACCGCGAAACGGGCTATCAAGTGGCACCACGGGTGCCGTTGCCTCCGGAATCGTCGGCGCCGCTTGGCATCCCACCCCCACCAAAATAAGCATCGCGATCAATAAAGAAAAGTATTTCATAGTGTCTTTGCGAGCATGATACCATGCTAGATGACCTCCCCTCACCCCTTCCTGGCAGGAGGGGGATCGTCTATGAACACATTTTCCAACACCACATTCGTCTTTGATTCGTATGACTTTGACGCCGAGATGGGTGCCATTGTGTTGCGATACTTGATTGACGGCATCGCCTGCACCGAGCGGATCGTCGTTCCCGTCGACGGCGCCACCAAGCCTCTCCCGCGCCAAGACCTCGATCGCGCCTTGTTTGCCCTGCATTTGATGGTCGGAATCAGCTACTGGAAAACTCTGTGCTCCAAGACCATCGAAATCAAAAGTGGCACCCTCTCCCGCACCCAAGCGCATTTTTGGAACACCGTCTACACCAACGGGCTTGGCGAATTTTACTACCGCAACGATATTGACTTCCGCGACCAAGTGCATTTCCCTTATGGCAACGACAAGGCGGCGACCGTGAAGGGGGCGAATCGGCGCACGGAGCACATCATGGTTCCCATCGGCGGGGGCAAGGATTCGATCGTGACCGCGGAGATGCTCAAGGTGCTCAACGTCCCCCTAACGGCCTTCGTGGTCAACGGACAGGCATCACCGATCGCGCGCTCCCTGCAAGCGCTCAAGCTTCCCGCTTTGACTATCCAACGCGACATTGACCTTGATGCTCTCGACATGATCGCCAAAGCACATCCCGACATATTCAACGGCCATGTGCCTATCAGCGCCGTGTGGAGTTTTCTCTCCGTAGTCGTCGGCCTCATACACAATATGAGTGATGTCGTGTTCTCTTGGGAGCGTACCGCCAACGAGAGAAATGTTGATTTCCTAGGCATGGAGGTCAACCATCAGTGGAGTAAGTCACTCGCCTTTGAGCGGTCGTTGCAACTCTATCTCGATGCGTTCGTCACCAAGCGCGTGCGTGTGTGGAGTCTCGTGCGTCCCCTTTCCGAATTCGCGATCGTGAAACGGTTTGCATCCATGCCACAGTTCTTTGACGCTTTCTCCAGCTGCAATCGCAACTTCACCATCTCAAACGTCACGGCCGGCAAAGAAGCCTTTTGGTGTGGGGAGTGCCCCAAGTGCACATTCATCTTCAATCAACTGTGCGCATGGCTGCCTCACAAGGATGTTGTGGCCATCTTTGGCCAGGATCTTTATCAGCAGGAGGTTCTCCTCGATCTTTATCGTGAACTCTTGGGGATCGTGGGGAACAAACCATTTGAATGTGTGGGAACCACCGAGGAGGTAGCGGCCGCCTTTGAGCTCACTTTCCGTCGCGGAGAGGTGCTCACGTCACCTGCCATGCAACTTTACGTGGGCGAGGTACGTGATGGTATTGCCGATCATGATGAGGTCATCGAGCGACTGCTCACGCCGTCGGATGAGCACATGATTCCCAAGGAGATCTTGGATCGGCTTGACCTCGCCGCCTAGCCTTATGACTCTCAACGATCTCCAAAGCAAATCCGTAGCCATGGTGGGGTTTGAAGCAACCAATCGAGCCTTATTTGCCGAGCTGCGCCGCCGCTTTCCCATCCTGCCGATCGAAATCCGAGACGCGCGCACGGCAACCAAGATTCCAAACGACGCGCACGTAACCTCACGCTTGGGCGACGACTATCTGAATAACCTGGACGCGTTTGATGTCATCATTCGCTCTCCGGGCGTCCGCTACTGGCCCGAGCTAGAGACTCTTCGACCACGTGTCACCACGTCCACCAATCTTTTTTTTGAAGAAGTCCGTTCAACCACCCGCGCAAAAATCATTGCCGTCACCGGCACCAAGGGGAAATCCACCACGGCATCGCTGATCGCGCACATGCTTGCAACCGCCGGTCGATCAAGCGTTCTGATCGGCAACATTGATGTGCAAGAGTGGGATCATCTGGGAGAGGTTACCAACGACACCTGGATCGTTTACGAGATGTCCAGCTACATGCTCGAGGACTTTAGCGGATGGCCCGATATTGCCGTAATGGTTTCCGCGTTCCCCGATCATCTGGATTGGCATGGCGACTACACCAACTACATCAACACCAAGGCCAACATCGCTGCGCGGCAAAGCAAGGATGACCTGTTCATCTTTCATGCCCTCTACAACGACCTCATTTTGATCGCCAAGCACACCAAGGCGTTTCGACTTCCAGTCAAAGTCATGAAGGGGCTGCACTGGGATGGCGAGTGGTTTTACGACGATCGCGAGGAGATTCTGCCAACGGCCACATTGAAGTTACCCGGGGCGCATAATCGCGACAATGCTTTGATGGCGCTCGCGGTCGCCAAGTCGCTAGAAATTCCTTACGAGATTGTTGGCAAGGCGTTTGCATCCTTTCAGCCGCTTGAGCATCGGCTGGAGACCGTGACAACAATCAACGATGTGACCTATGTGGACGATGCCATCTCCACCACCCCCGAGTCCACTATGGCGGCCATCAGGTCGTGCAGCGAGTCCCTCCCCTCTTTCCAAGGGGGGATTGAGGGGGATATTCGAGAGGGGGTACTGCCACCCGTAGGTTCGATGATTCTCGGCGGTCTGGACCGTGGCTACGACTATGACGCTCTAACGACATTGATCACCACGCGCACGATTCCCCACGTCATCCTCTTCCCCGGAGGCCGAGACAAGATCAAGACGTCACTTTTGCGGGCGGGCTATCATGGAACTGTGCATGAAGCCGATACCATGGAGCAGGCCGTCACCCTCTGCGCCGCCCACACTCCCACGCATCACACCTGCCTTCTCTCCACGGCCGCACCAAGCTACGATTTGTTTACGGACTTCAAGGACAAGGGAAATCGGTTTAGGAAGGCGGCGAGAGGGCTAACGCCCTAAGGATCAACATCCAATGTCCATTGGGTTACAAATGCCTTGACAAAAGGCCATTTTTTTGATATAAGAAAGGAGCTTTGGTGCTACGGAAATAGCCGTTTGCACTGAACAACCGCGGGAGGTGCGTCCTCCCACTTGGGGTGCGTCCCCAAGAAAGGTTAGTCATGGAAACGAACAGCGTGTTGCTGGCCATGAACTTCTTCGTCACCATCACCACGGTCATCTTGACAGTGGTGATGATGGTGATCTGGGGGCTGCAGCAGAAGCGCTACGAGCAGCAGAAGCGGCTGCTCAAGCAGATCTCGAGCAACCAGATGTCGAGCGCCAACAGCCGCAAGCGGCTGCTCATGGACCTGAGGCGCTCCGTCGGCACGCTCTGGTCCTGCATGGACGCCGAGCGAGGCTCTGTGCCGGGCGGCACGGCGCGCGCCTGGGCCGATGCGGTGCAGGGACTGCACATCTTCCTGCTCATGCGATCGGGGGAGCTGCCGGAGTTGGCCGACTACGTCGGGCGCTCCAGCCTCACCGACGACCAGATCCGAAAGCTGATTCCGTGGAAGCGCGGGATCCGCTCGATCTGCGAATCGGTCGCGACCGGAGGGTGTACGCTCAAGATCGACTCCGCAGTGAGTCACGAGGAGTATGTCCTCCGTGACTTCCCCCGGATCCTCGAGCGGATCGCCGCGGTCGAGGCCGCCGACAAGGGCGCCCCCTCCCCCGCGTAGCGGTCAGACGCGGGAACCCAAACACGCACGACGCCACCTGGCTCCCAGGTGGCGTTTGCATTTATCCACAACCAAACCTAGTCCCCCTTGCCATCAACCGGCAAGATCGACAGAAATGGTGGGGGTCAAGAAAGCGGCAGCGGCAGGATTGTAATCACTCAACCCGGATACCGGATCGCCAAAACTATAATTGGTGAAAAATGCATCCGAGATATCGTCAATTTGCTGGTTCCAGTTGTGACCATACAACGCGGCCGCCGTGGCCTCGGAATTCACCGGCCGCAATACTCCACCACGTTCCACCACATAAACCGTCGCTAGCGTTTGAAACTTCACCATCTTGATGCCGGGGCGATACGTAATGTTGCGCCCGATCGCAAACGAAGCCATCGTCGCTTCATTGACAATCATCACGTCATCAAAATTCTCATACCACGAAAAATACACCTTGGCATTGGAAAAGGCATGACGCGTCCCCGCGGCGCTGTAGTAGTACACGGCTCGACAAGGATGGTTCACACCTTCCCCACCCGGACAGGCAGTTTTGATACGTGTTCCGGGCGCGAGACTGGACGGAGGTTCCGGTTCAGGTTCAGGTTCCGGCACAGCGTCAATCGTAAAATTCTTCAACGCAAATGCACTCGCATTCTCCGCCGCATCTATCGCGCGCACCCATACTGTGTAGTCGCCATCCGCAAGAGCAATGGATGTGTAACTCAACGCCGTCCCTACATGGATGAGCGTTGCGCCCGCGTCAAACGAAACCTCGTACCGATCCATCTCGCTGATGGTGTCCGTCGCGGCTGTCCACGTAAATGTTGGGGTTGTATCCGAGCTCGATGTCGCCCATGTGAGCCCTCCCGGCCGTGACGGCGCCGTGGCATCTAATCGTGAAAGTCGCCCGTTGCCGCCAGCCACCGCGGCATCGGCGCCGACAGCGTCCACACTCGCATAGATGCCCATCGGCGTATCTGACACGACGCTCCATGTAAGCCCGCTGTCACTTGTCTCCAGTACCTGCCCATTGGCTTCCACCATGACCCCCTCTGCCTGGGAAAAAAACGTCATATCGGTGATGGACGTTCCGGCAACGATGGCGTTGATGACCACGGGCGTCCATGTCGCCCCACTGTTCGTTGTGCGTAAAAACGTTCGATTCTCACCTGCAATATACCCTACCTGTGCATTGACAAACTCGACCGCAAGCAACGCATCCGTTACGCCAGAGGTCTGCGCAACCCAGGTGGCGCCTCCATCAATGGTCTTGGACACCAGCCCAAAATCCCCCACAAACCACGCCATCTGCGCACTGATCGCTTCTACATCGTAAAGCTTCTTTCCCACACCGGAGGTTTGTGAACTCCATGCAAGTCCATCCGTCGTTTTAAAAACATGGCCGAGAGAACCGACCACCCATCCGAGAGTATCGGAAACCATGTCTACACCAAAAATATCGCCACTGACCGGGGCCGAAAGCAAACTCCACGAAATGCCACCGTTCGTGGTCTTGCGGATCGTGCCACTATCGCCCACCGCAAAGGCCACGGTTGCGCTCGATCCAAAAGACAGTGCATGCAGATCCTTACCGGTAGCCGTAGCACCGAGTGTCCACATCTGCCCGTTCGTGGTGTAGTACGTGATGCCGTTGTCGCCCACAACCATCCCGTGTATCCCATCAAACATCCGTATCGATCGTAGTGTTTCTATGGTCGCTACAGATTGATCCAACCAACCTTGCGCCTGCACCGTCAACAGAGGCGCTAACATGAAAGCGACCATCGCCACGCTGAACAAAACGGGATACAGTCGTCTTAGCATACCGAGCAGTATACGTCATCCCACCAAAAGTAAAAACCGCCGAGGCGGTTTATACGCGATGCTTGCCGGTGCGAATGGTACTGCGCTTCATCTTGTGCGTGACGCGCTTGAGCTTTGGCAACTTGAGACCCGTGGATGGGTTTTTGCGCTTGCGGGACATAAGAGAGAAATGGAAAGGGTGAAAGGAGAAAGTATTGTGGGTGCCGAGAATGGGCATAATCTATATGAAATCTGTGGCCGCGTCAACTGTCCGGGGAGGCAGCCGATCGGGCGGCCGATCGAAACTCCTCCTTGACTCGCGCCACTTCGCGCTCAATCGTTGGCCCCTCATACTCTCCCGAGTGCATATGCGAGCCGGCGTAGCTGGCTTCCTTTTGATCCAAGTGAAAGTCAAACGTCACCACCTTGTCGGTCTCACTCACATAACAGTGGTAGCGCGGATAAAAGGCATACGTCACTTTATGCGTGTAGCTAGTATTCCCTGTGACACGATCATAGTGAGGCGCATAACTCGCCCGGCGTAACAACTGCTCGGGAATGAGTGGCAAGGGTTTGGCAAAGTGGATCTTCATTCCAGGAGTATACCAGAGGAGTATTCAAGTATTCTCGTATCGCGTATTCGAGTATGGAGCCCGCGAGATCCGATACGCGATACATACATACGCGAATACTAGAATACAAACCAAAACCTCGCCATGAAGCGAGGTTTTGAAGCTTGCTTACAAGATCGCTTCCTTGGCGGCCTTGTTGACGCGGAACTTCACCACGGTCTTGGCGGCAATTTGGATCTGCGCACCGGTGGCCGGATTGCGACCCATGCGAGCCGCTCTGTTTTGCTTGACCAACTTGCCAAGCCCTGGAAGCATCAACTCTCCCTTGGCCTTCACTTCCTTGTACACGAGGCCGACAAACTTGTCGTACATCGAGCTGGCGTCCTTCTTAGAGACACCGAGAGCTTCACTCAAGGCCGCGACAAACTGTGACTTGGAAAGTCCCTTTGCCATAATGGTTACATTACGAATTTCGAGGAAAGTATGGCACAGCCCCAGAAAAACGCCAGTGTTTATCCACATGCAGATACACGGGCGCAGAGTACCGTCAAGCTCAACGCAGGGCCGCGCGTGGGCGAAGGAGTTGCTCCAAGTGCTCTTGGATCGTATGCATGGCCTCAGGCGACCCTTCCGAAAGCTCAAGATTCCATATCATTGACGTGGCTCCCGTGAGCGCCATTTGCATGTCGTGTAACTCAAACCACGTGAGCGTACTCTCCAAGATTGCCACCGCCACCATCATCTCTTCGCGCACCTCGGCATCCTCAATTTGATGCCACAGTTGTTGATCTACCACAGGGCCAATGGCTTCTCGTGCACTGGCAAGATTGCCCGCGATCAACGCGGCGTATACCGCCGTCAGCTGCTCATCCATGTAACGTCGGAGGGTAGGCTGGACATCTTTGGGAGTGAACGACGGGTCATAGTGCTTGAGCCGAGCGTAAAGCGCCTCTACCTGCTCTCCAGGATGTTCGGCATCAAATCGCATTTCTTGCGCGCGGGGCGTCCAAGACGGCGCCGTACGATGTGTAACCCTCCCCTCTTTCGTGCGCGCCGGGCTTGCTACCACCCAATCAAGCAGCGCCCGCGCGGTGCCGTAAGGAATGTCGGTATCCATCAGGTGGTAGAGCGCCGCCTGCGCCGTCACGGGAAGTCCAGCGACGCGGTCGGCTTGATTGCGCAAAAGATCCTCCAAGAACAGCGACTGATTATAGCTGCGCTGCACATCGCCAAGGCCATAGGTTTTCCTGTGGCGCAAGAATTGCAATGTGACAGTCGGATCAAACTGCAACGCACGCAACATTCCTTCGGCCTGGGAGAACCCCACACGCACCGTGTAGTCCACCTGTACACGCGCGATATCCTCCACGCGATCCACGAACATGTTGAACCCGACATAATCACAAACATTGGAGAGGTACTGCTCCATGCTCCACGCGCGAGCGGTGATTTCTTGGGGCGTAAGGGGAGCTGGTGGCGTCGGGGGTGCGGGGTCAATCGGGGATTCGGGCGCGGGGGCCGTCAATAGTTCCGCAGGAGATGCGTTTGGATCAATCGGTGGCGGAGGCGCCTGATGTTGTGCTGTTACAGCCGCAACAAGCTCCTCGCGGGGCTGCCAGCCGTCGGGCATGGGAATGTAGGTGTAGGTGCCGCGGGGAATGTTGACAAACTCTACGCGATCATCGGCAATGTTGAGATTGACCACATGGATGGCATCACAATGCATGGTTTTGCTGCCGCTGCGCGCATCCACTCCCGCCACCAAGATTGTCACCTTGTCAGGCAGCACCACCGGCTTCGTGGCCGCGTTGATACGGTCAAGCGCCGAGGGCAGCCGCCACGCACCAGGTTCTACGCATCCCGCCTCCGTGCATGCACGCGAAAAAACCGCCACCACCAAAAGGGCTGTGGCAGCGGCAAGAACCGAAACCCGATAAAAATAGCGCACCGCCTTCATGGCCGTATTGTAGCATGGCGTTGCGTTGACATAGATGCTCCCGTATGATAAGAGCGATTGCAAAGGATCGCCGTTGCGATCCGATGGAGGGAGCCATGGAACCCATGCTGCGAGAGAGATTGATGGTGCTGCGCTTCGACGCAGCATACGAGCTCCTCACGGGGACAATGGGGATGTCCCCAATGCACGCGCTCCGCACGATCGCTGAGGCGCTGTCGAGTGGGCGACGCCATGTGCGCGTCGCCATGGTGGGTGAGGACTATGCCGTCGAAGATGACGGCGTCCAGACCTTCTCGCCCACCTAGTCAGCCCCTTCAACCTGCCGCCCTTCCTCGTGGGATGGGCGGCGCATTATTTTCAAATACGCTTGTTCCTCACCGCCGAGAAAACATCGCAGTGCCATCGGGCATCTTGTTGGCCGGTATCATCCGGGCGCATGTCCCTACGTACGATGCCGGATGAGCACAATCACCGTGCTGGCGGCATGAGGGAAGTCCGCCGGGCGCCAGGATTCAACGAGCGGATGACTACGCAGAATCTGTTTTCGAACCAACGTGCGCAAGGCACCGCTCCCAATGCCGTGCACAATGCGAACACCGCGATCTCCCGCGTAAAACGCCGCGTCAATCGCCCGCTCACATTCCTGCCGCGCATCCCATGAGTCCATCCCGTGCAGATCCACCTCCACGGTGTCCGCCCCATGTTCAACGGCAAACAATTCCGCCTCCACGAAAGGTCTTTCAACCTCTTGCGCGAGTGGTGCTGAATGCTCTCCTTTTGGCTCGCCTTCGCTACGTTTCATGGCGCTATTCTACCACATGCAGCGCGTGTTGCGGTTGACAGGCGCGTCGTTTTTTTGATATGCAGTCCTTGTCTTTTCGGACTGGAATCCATCCAGTCCACCCCCGGAGGGGATATGATAGTTCGAGATCTGTTTGAGTGGGTCGTCGGTACGATCCTCTGGGTGGTCCTGTGCGGGCTGGTGGTGACCAGCTCGTGCGACGACAGGGCCGAGGCCATCGCACGGGCGACGTCCAACGGCACCGTCGTCATGACGGTGCCCACCGAGGCACAGATAGTCAACAAGGCCGTCTTCGAAGAGATCCAACGGGTGTTGGAGAACATGGGAGCGGCCTGCACTGCGCCGTCGGGACGCAACGCCGCCATCGCGGTGCGCCTGGAGCGGCGCGACGAGCTGCGCCGGCAGCTGCGGATCTCCGCAGAGCAGGTGAGCCAACTGCCCCGGCGCGAGCAGGCGCTCGCGCTCAAGGACTGGCAGTGCGGTTGGCCGCACGCGGTCTGGAAGCACCACTCCCGTCCCTGATCATTCACCTTCCACCACGCCGCCCGCGGGCTTCTCCCCGGGCGGCGTTCATATTCATGCACACCCATTAATAAGGGGGCGGACACAATCTCCCCTGCC